>PIXW01000091.1 GCA_003601535.1 ANME-2 cluster archaeon | reverse complement strand
TCACATTTCTCCAAATCTATTTTTTGCAAGCTTACTGGTGACTGATGTACGCGGGCGAGTTCGGTGTGCTGAATGTGCGGGTCGAAAATCTGCCGTCGCCAGAGAATCCAATGACCAGTTATCTCGCTGTGCTCTCCGCGATTGCGACGCTCGCGAAGCCAGACAGAGCCGGTGTGGGTCGGGACGTGAGCACATGGTACAATGTCATTTCGACATATAACGACGGGATGTGCACGGCTAGCCGTCATATTTATACATACCATAACATATAGAATGGTCGGCGCGTAAACCCAGGAATAATATGAAGATACGATGCGATTAAAGAGACGTCCGAGCACGATACCAACCAGCAAGTCATTCAAAGGATTATTCAGAGTACAATACCCCCACGATCCTCGAATGATTACGATCTGTGCGCATACGCCGCGCTTTCATCCGCTTATCTGACAGGGCATCTCTAGTCTGGCGTGGGGTACACAAACAGGCAGCATACCCGGGTTTGGGTGTGCTTGTGGCAAACTGCGAGTCCGGGGTACTGAACATCTGTGCCCGGAAATCTCCCGCGATTGCGACAATCATCGAAAATCTGGCAGAACCAGTTGCGGGCAGTTCTGCCTGATGATCTTTGTGCCGGCGGAGGCAACCGTGGTGCGTCTGACGATTTATCATGCAAAAATCTCAATTTACAATAAACCGTTACCTTTTTATGCTATATGCAGTATGTGGCTGATGAGCATTCTCCACATCTGAGATCCGCAGGAACTACATACCGAAACAGTTGAACATGATCATGGTTTGTGTAGAGGGTGCATAAAACAATCCCTATGGAGGAAATGATACAATGAACAAAGTGAATAGTACAATATTTGGACTTGCGTTCATAGTCCTGCTCTGTGGAGCAGCGAGCGCGACACAAATAAATGTGAACCAGACCGGCTGGTGGAATGCAGGCGACACGACGTTTCACGCGATCGATCCCGGTCAGATACAGGCAGCGATCGACAATGCAACCGCCGGCGATACGATCTATGTGTACAACGGCAGCTACAACGAGAACGTGGATGTGGACAAGCGGCTCACGCTGGAAGGCGAGGGCGCAGGTGTGGTGACCGTGACCGCGGAGACATCGGCTGATTACGTCTTCTATGTGACTGCGAATTATGTGAACATCACCGGATTCAAGGTGACCGGGGCGACAGGGACAACTACGTATATACAAGGTGGGTTTGCAGGGTTTTTCCTCAACTGCGCATATCACTGCAATATCTCGGACAACATCGTATCGGGCAACTACAACGGCATCTACTTGCAGGCTTCGGGCAGCAACATGCTGACAGGGAACGACTGCTCGAACAACGACAACGATGGCATCGCGATGTATTATGAATCGAAATACAACATGCTGACAGGGAACGACTGCTCGAACAACGACAACGATGGCATCTACATGATTGATGTGCAATACAACACGCTGACAGGGAACAACTGCTCGAACAACGGCAACAGAGGCATCTTTTTGGAGATTTTGACCACTAACAACATGCTGACAGGGAACGACTGCTCGAATAACCAGTGGGGCATTTACCTGTCGCGTTCGTGCGACAGCAACTTCTCCTGCAACTGGGTGCAGAACAACGAAGACTCAGGCTTCTACCTGGAGGGAGGAAGCACAGACAACACCATCGAGAACAACAACATCATCGCAAACGGTGTGTACAACGACACGAGCGGTGGTTACGAGTGGCAGTTCGAGAACCACCAGTCCTCTGATGTGAACACAGCCAATAACTGGTGGGGCACAAACAACGAGACAAGAATCGACGCAAGCATCTATGACCAGACATACTATGCGAGTCATGGCAAAGTAATAACCAGTCCAAGACTCGGCGGACCAGCCCCATGCGCCCCGGTGCCGGAGCTGCCGACGATTGCGCTCCTCGCGGTCGGGCTGCTCATGCTTGCCGGATACGTTCGGATTGAGAGAAAGAAGGACGGGTAGATAGAGTGAATGAAGGGAATCTTTCACTCCTCCTTTTTTTATTGGCGTGTGGGTTGTTTTTTTCGGTTCTGTTGATTCGTTGCATGTAGACCGTGGATATGGGTGTGTGTGACGGGACGGAACGTTCGGATATCACCTTGATTTTTCGAAGGGTGTCCGGTTCGGTTACCTTAAGCGGTTCCACTCATACCTGCACGCCCGCTATCGCCCAATCCCGCTCATCTCACGCAGCGTCGCACCAAACTCAGATTCCACGATATGGTTGACACCAAGCGTCTTCGGGTGCAGATCGATCTCCACCACAACCGCATCATGCCCCATCTCCTTGAGCGGGATCACCTGCCGCGGACCATTGGTGACCGATATGATCTCCATGCCAGATAGATCATTCATTGGAACTGCATGTGGAACTCCGGATATGACCGCAAAATCAAAATCCGGATATTTTCTGCGTATAATCTCGCCTGCCACTCTTCCTGCGATCGAATACTCATCCAGTCCGCCAATGATCTCATGAATCTGCACTCCGGCATCCGCATCACACATATCCCGCAAGATGTCTACCGCATACCGCCTGATTCTTGGAAGACCGATCTCCGTATCCAGGTTTGCAAGGTTGACAATCTCCGAATCCGAACCGATAGCTCTCGCACATTCGCAGATAGCGAGAGGAACGTCAGCAAACATGTATGCGGTCTCCTTCTTCGCATTCAAAATATTCACACAGTTCTTTCCATCTTCCAATAATTTTAGAATCCGTTCTGCAACCTTATATTTGAGATCGCCCCTCGATGGTTCGAGATAATCCTTGCTCGCTGCCCCATGCACCTGTTCCAGTCTGGTCGCCTCTTCAAGCAGGCTCTTCTGCCGTTCAAACTCAGTGCCATCGATGATTCCGACATCCCGTGCAGATTCAAGCGTCATGATCACGCCATGGGTATTGTCGTGGTATCCTGCATGTACCTCGACAACGATTACCGGAATATCGATATCGACATCCTCGACAGCCTGATGGAGATCCTCGCCTATGATCATGCTGGTGCATGTCCCGACGATTCCGATGCGTTCCGGATGCCAGCGGTCGGCGACTTTCTCAAGCAGGGATGCAAGGAGCTGGCGCCCACCAAAAACAAAATCAGTCTCATCCATCGCTGTCGTGACCACCCGCATGCCATCTTCCTCCAGCAGGCGAGCATGTTTGAATGAACATCCGGGAGGTCCGTGCATGATAGCGATGTCAGTGTCCAGATCACGCAATGTGTACAACGCCGCAACGATTGCACTTGGACGCGGGTGCATTATTACGATATCATCCATGTGATGGATATTGTAATGATCAGGGTATTAACATTGTGCTACCCGGAGAGGTACCCCTGATCAGGGAGACTGTGACGCCACCGGCAATCGTGCAAGAGCGCTTGAGTTGAAGTTCGCCTTTGCATTCTCGTAAGCGGCTCTATCGTGGCACAAATCCGATAAACTTTATATACAATGTGCGATCTATATTTAATGGGTCTACAAAGCCCAGCGTAAATTAAATCCGAGCCTATTCATCCATTTCCCTTCATTTGTGCATGGGATTCGGATGTTTGTATCAGATAAAAAACAGATCGAGGAAGAAAGATGCGAGGCGCAAACCACACAACACTGATTCTCTTCTGGATTATCGTTCTTATAATAACTGGTGTTCAGATCCGTGCCGGTGCAAGCATACTACCATCATGCTTGTTGGCGATCGTCCTTCTGACAGGGGGCATCGAGATTCCGGTTGCACACAAACGGATGCGAAAACCAGGTTACACAAGGGAAGCAGTACATTTACTCGAGGAGATATATTCAGTTCCGCTGGAACGAGATTTTCATGAGAAGAAACGTTTTTTTGACACGATAATCACGATCAATCTTGGTGGATTCGTGATACCCTTTGTGGCTGCGTGCTATCTCGGCGTGACATCTCCGAATCTTGCATCAATCGAGATTGGTATCATTATGATCGCGGTGACCCACATCGTTGCAGTCTTTCAGGACGGAGTCGGGATCAAACTTCCGGATTACATCGGAATCGTACCACTTACGCTTGCGCTATTGCTGGCATCAGGCGAAGCCGCAACCGTGGCGTTTGCTGCTGGTGTTATCGGCATCCTGATCGGGTTATGCACTGTTCTCGGCGCAATCGATCCCGAACGGCAGGGGAGCGCAAGGATCAGTATCGGTGGCGCCGGGAGTTTTCAGGCGATCTATGTCACGATGTGCTTTGCGGTACTGGCATCGTTGATTGCTTGAAATGGCGCGTTATGAAGAGACATACCGGAACGATGAATCGCAATGCACAAGCCCTGTACTTTAAGTACAGAGCCTGTATACCGGATTGTGTGACAGCCTCATCGTTTAGAAAATGTTAATACCACTACCCACAATCCATTACTGTGATGACGAGATAGCCAAGCCCGGTATGGCGCTGGATTGCTAATCCAGTGGTGCACTGCACCTCGGGGGTTCAAATCCCCCTCTCGTCGTATTTTTCTATTCGATTATGAAAGAATCGCCGTTTGCCGGCGCTATTGCATCGATCTCGTGCTCGCTAATCCATGCTGCAAAATCATCGGCACGGTCACCATGCATGGCAAACACGATCTCGCCGCCGAGACCTGAGAATCTGCGTACAATCGACTTCAACTCAGAATCCCCGCAATGAGCAGAGAAATCATACTGTTCCACCTCCATTCCAAGGTGCAGTACCCGCTTTCCTACAGTCAGATAACCGTGTCTGAGAGCATGGTACCCATTGGTGCCTTCGACCTGATAGCCTGTCAGCAGAATCTTGCTGGATCGATCGGCGTGCATCCTGCTGATGTAATACAGTGCAGGTCCGCCGTTTAACATCCCTGCAGTCGTGACGATGATGGCATTCTTCAGTATTCGCGATCGCGCCTCCGGTTTCACCACGGTGCTATTATCGAATGCCTGCTGGAGTGCCTCCGAATCACGCAGATACTCAGGATACTGGATGATCTTGCGGAAGATATCGATCCCCATCCCGTCAATGTACGGATGCAGTCCGTGTTTATGCAGGATCATCAGGATCTCATGGGTTCTCCCGATCGCAAAACACGGGATGATTGCATTGCCGCCGCGGTTCAGAGTCTCACGGATCGAATCGATGAATGCACGTTCCAGTTCTTTTCTTGGTGTGTGGTCGGTATCATAATACGTACTTTCGATGATCAGGATGTCGGCTTTCGGCTGTTGCTCGGATCGATTCAAAAGACGCGTATCTGTGAGATTCACATCCCCGGTATAAAGTATTCTCAACCCGTTTTCCGATTCCAGAAGAACCGATGCCGAACCAGGGATGTGTCCTGCATCGTACAACTCTGCTGTATATCTGCCGCACAACAAAGCATCCCGATAATCGATGGCGCAGGTGCACCGCAAAAACTCCTGGACATCCTGAGCATCGAACGGCGGCATCTGCCCGGCGCGTCTTGCGATTGAAAGCGTATCCTTTGCAAGAAATGAAGTGAGATATTTGGTGATCGGCGTGGTATAAACCCGCGGGTGCGTATCCATGATGTTTGGTACCAGCCCGCAGTGGTCAAGGTGCCCGTGCGACACGATGACTGTTTCCGGATGAATTCCATTCAACGGATACGACGGCGGATGATCCGGTGCTTCGCCTGGTTTCATCCCGTAATCAAGCAGGATGTCATCATCGATCGTAACCGCTGATCTGCCAACCTCTCTGCATCCGCCGAGAAACCGTAACGAGCAATCCATGACAGATACATGTAGGTCTGATAATGATAAACCTGCGGGTACAAAGCATAAGGTTTAAGTCTATACTGTTATGATTGATGTATATCGGAAGCCGCTATAACTCAGTTGGTAGAGTGCTTGGCTGTTAACCAAGATGTCACAGGTTCGAGCCCTGTTGGCGGCGCTTTGCGGGCCCATAGCTTAGCCAGGTTAGAGCGCTCGGCTCATAATTCTTAGATCCGTAATGAGAAACCGAGCGGTCCTGCGTTCGAATCGCAGTGGGCCCATCTCAAGAGGTATAGAGAAACAGTGCATGATCCCTGATATCAGTTTCGCGATCTATCCTTTCACATCCGGAGCCACTGCGTATGTCCGGGAACTGGGGGTCACCATTCCGGATCTACTCAATAAACGTGTGTATGATCGCGTCCGCGCTCGCAGCATGGAACGGGTGATTCAGGCAATCGAGGGCAGAATCGAGAAGAACGTTGGTACGGAGATTCAGGCAGAGATCGAACTGCTATCATATCCGGTTGCCAGGATAATCATATCCTGTATTGATGATTCTTATCTGATCCGCAGATATGCTCTTGCAGAGTCAAAAGCAGTCTATGACTCTCTTAAAACCGAGCCAAAGGATTTCCTGATAGCAATGGGCGCTGAGTTTGATATGCATGTTGATTTGTCTGATCGAGGATTCGACATGCATTTTACCGATTACATCAGATACGCGCACCGCATGCATGACCCCGGATGGAAACTGGTGAACCGAAGGCTGCACCGCGGCTGGGTTTCACTTTCCACACACGAATTTACACGACTATTGCTGGAGGCGATCAGCGATCACATACAGCATGATCTGCCGCTTGATATCCCGTCTGAAATCTGCGATGCGTTATCGAAATACGTCAGTGCTGTGAATGAATCACTTGGAACGCGAAAAACCGAGTTTGATATCAAAGGCGCGGTTTGTACCGAGGCATTCCCGCCGTGCATCGCACATATACTCGCAAGACTTCAGCAGGGTATCAACCTTCCGCATTCAGCACGGTTTGCAGTTACCTCGTTTCTGCTGAATATCGGCATGGATGTGGACGGGATCGTTCAGATGTTCGGTGGATCGCCTGACTTTGATGAATCACGAACCAGGTACCAGGTCGAGCACATCGCAGGACGCGAATACACCGCACCTGGTTGCGATGCGATGAAGACGTACGGGAATTGCACTGGCGCTGATACCCTGTGCGAAGGGATCAAGCATCCGCTTAATTATTACCGGATCAAAAAGAAGGCGGCGTGTCCTGGCTCGAAGAAACGCCCATAACGATCATTATTTGGATACAAACATCTCTGGTTGCTGGCAAGCCCACCACTACTGCACCACGATTCCCTCGTCACTGATCCTGTAACTCGCTTTTTCGTGTTTGAGCCCAGCCATCGCTTCAATGGTAAGTTCCTCGCCATCGAGATGGATGATGTTATCCACAGTAGCTTTCAGCATCGTCTCGATCTGCGGCTCGACTGATCCCTCAGTGTACGTGATGAGTCCGGTGCCGCCAGCCATCTTGATCCGCATGGTGTATGACTTGAGTACCCTGATGATCAGGATCGGTGAGTTGAATGCGAACAAGGTGGTCGATGAATCCAGAATCGACCGGAATCGCTGCGCCTGCTGATAGACGGACTGCAGTTGCTGGATGAGCTTGCTTGCGATATCAGTTGGATTCTGCGGAAAAGATACCATCATATTCCTGGTCTCTTTTTGTATCGCACCAACCGAGCCTGATGCCGTATCGATCACATATAACCTTTTGTTGGAGATATAATCATGGATGAACCAGTTAAATGCCATCATCTGCTGTTCGAGTTGGGATAAACTATAATCCGTCATCAGATACGTGCACAGATCCCCTTCTTCTACGGACTGGCGGAGAAATTGATAGCAGAATATAGACTTCCCGGTCTTTGGCGGACCATAAACCAGAGTCATCGTATTCTCTGGCAGACCGCCGGTCAGATTATCAAAACCTGCAATTCCCGATCTTATTTTTGGAATCATATCCTGTATATGAGGCTGAATAAAATGTCCAGAGCCTCATCAAGTCCCTGTCTGTTTGCTGCTGATACTGGCACGATCGGAACATCCTCCCAGAGAGCCATCCTCTTCTTGATCTCATCAGGCGACAGCGCGTTTGGAAGGTCCTGCTTGTTGGCGATTATTACCTTTGGTATCGCCTCTGTACGGCACATCCGGATCATCTCCTTTGCACGCACGAACGTCTCCGGTTTTGTCGAATCGATCACGATAAACGTACCGATAGCCTCTCTTCCAAGTGGTTCGAGCAGAAGATCGAATCGTTCCTGACCCGGAGTGCCAAATACGTCAGCTGAGAAACCTTTGTAATCGATATGTCCGATATCGAGCCCGACTGTCGTAGGAAATAGTTCAAATGTCTGCCGCTCTACTGAAACAGTATCCGGTGCAATTGCCTTGGTGAATGTTGTTTTTCCGGCATTGTACGGACCGGTCACCAGCAGTTTCGGTATAAAGATTCTGACACCACCTGGTTCTAAAACCTCGAAGAATATCTTGGCTCCGGAAGTCTTTATCCAGTTCGATTTTGTGATTGCAAAGACCTGCCGATAAATCACCTTCTCTTCGACACTGAAGAGTTTGATCTCGCAGTCAACGATATCAGATAGTCTGTCGAGCATCACCTTCTCATAGTTCCATCGTGTGAACATGTATATCATATTCACATCGTTCGACCGTGCCTCCTTGTTCAACCGCTCGATCAGGTCGAATGTCGGATCAACACCAATGGAATCGAGAAGCGTTGAAATATCTTCAATTACAGCGACTCCTCCTGCGATATCAGAGATCGCGTTTGTGATCGTTTTCTCGCTCTCTCTAAAATCATCGATCGAATATTTGCCGATTGCTGGCATCCCCATCATTGGAGATATGGAATCGATAAAGAATGCCTGATCCGAGTCAAGAAATGATCGCAGATCCCATCCATATCTCTGAAATACGTGTTCGATCTCAACAGGTGTTCTGGTGTTTGTGTATATGAAGCAAACATCCGTTTCGTTTCGCATGCGCTCGGCAATGATCTGATATCCGAAAACCTCTGACGTCACGCCCGGCATCGCTGTGAACAATATCGAGGTGCCGGCAGGCATACCACCACCAAGCAGTTCATCGAGCATAGGAATATAGGTCTTGCGTTTGCATTCGGCATCTGTCACCATGTCATACCTCTTCAAGGATCTCCTGCACCTGTTTCGCTCTCGCTTCGATCTCCATCATGATCAGCCCAAGTTGAGCGCTGGATTCTGCCAGTGCGATCAAGATCGCTTTTTCACCGGCTGGCTGGAGCAGTATCGTTCCCTGCTCGGTCTTCACATGAATATCACTCACCGCTCCTGTCCCCATCTGTGTACTGGCAGTCTCCGCGCTTGCCATGATCGTGGAGCAGAGCGCTGCAACGATCCGCTCGTTCATCTCCGGCGGCATGCGAGCTGTTATCAGCAATCCTTCCTTGGAGACGATGCCGACGGCTTTGATCTGCCCGACTTCTCCGAATCTGGCAAGGATCATGTCCAGTCTGTCTTTCTTGGTTTCAGGCATCCAACTCACCTACCCGATCAACTCGAAGGTCACCACACAACACACCCCCAAGTTCCGCGGTTGTGTTTGTTATTCCTATCTGGGGCTTTATCATCAAAAACCTTTCTAACTGCCGATGCTGCATAGAAATATTCGGTCATGGGCTCACCTTCTCTGTTATCTCACACACCTTACCTGGCTCGAGTTTTGCATAACCCTCGCCTCTGGTGCCCTTCACAGCATCGATTGCGCCCCTGACGATTCCAGGGATCGGACATACTGTGGTCTCGAAGGCGATTCCCCCAACCTTCGTTGGGCAGACATTGCATTTTCTGATCGTAAGCGTAACCGAACCATCGCTTTCGGTAGTCTCAGGTTCCTCTCCAACTTCAAGTTCGTCTGCGATGATCGCAATCAACTCCTTTACCGGTGTGTCCTTATTCACCAGACCCTTCTCGAGGAGGAGTTTGCCGATTTCAGCACCGATGTATGAGGAGAAGAGATTGGTCTGCTCCTGACTTGACTTTCCGAATAGTTCCCAGATCGCTGCTCCCAAGCCCGCAAATGTGCGGTGCGCATACTCGATTTTGTTTGTCATCTGATCCTCTCCTTTGCGTTTGATTCGTGATTGGATGGGTGGCTACATAAGCTTTTACCAATCATGCACCGGTATCTCCTACCACCAGACAGGTGTATGCAGGGCAGTAGCCCTTTGATAAGCCTCTCTTTAGATCGCATGATCGTTTCTCACATCGCAGACAGTTCGCCACATCCAGTCTTCTGGCACATTCGTAGAACGGACATCCGTACCCGGCTTTCTCAATCAGCAGAGGTTGCGATTTTTCGCATCCCTGACATGCCCCACTCTCTTTTGATAAACAAATATAACATGCAGATCCACATGCTCCGATTTCGTGATTATCACTCATATCATCAATCTCTGCTTGATCAGATCCTTTTTTGGTGCGATCACAAATACGCAAGCATCTGCACCCTCTGCAATACACTCTGTCTCAACACATTCGATATCCTCTCTTCCTGTGAGCGCCCTCATAAATCCTGCGAGGATGCCGCATGAGTAATAACAGGCTTTTGAGGTGTCATCATGCTTCTTCCACGCCCATCCTTCAAACGCATCCTTGCATGTGACAACACCTTTCGCATCTTCATAATCGATCTCTTCGACGATGAAATCCCCGAATCCCAGCTGTGCATAATCATCCACACAATCCCTAAAACCCTGCGCTGATTCTGTGATGCTGTCAGACCTGAGCGCTCCCTGGACATACGCGATGCCGCCAGCGATAGCGGCATTGTAATATACTGTGCCCGCAACCGGACCTATGAGCTGTTCGACTGCCTTCCTGATTCCATAAAAACCATGCTCGATATCGGTGAGGCATGCACGTGACTGTCCGGTATAGATCATGCCTCTGCTCCTGCATTCGACGAGACTGCATGATGTAGTCATCATCTCAGATGTATGTTTGTATAGCATCATTAAGGTTTGGGACTCTGGGGCTGCCGGAACCGTGGACTGTCAACTCTCGAGCGTTGCAGGAGACGATAGCGTGATGCACACGAAGGCTGCCGCTATCGACCGCAAAAAGATCAGAACCATATTCTTATCTTAATCTCGTGGTTTTTCGCGTCAGTTATAGCACACACGTTCACTCTACAACAGCACATCCTTAACAATCAGAATGATTGCAACTCCTAAAAGAACCCCTCCAAAAATCAACCTGACCGACTTTGGTTTTAATTTCTTTGCCATCAATCTCGAGCCTATCTGGCTGCCTGTAAATACCGAAACTGCGCAAAGCATCCAGAAGAACCAATCCGGTTTTGCAGCCGTTGCGATGTGTGAAACAAAACTCGAAGTTCCGGAAAAGGTCACGACCATGGCAGAGGTGGCGGCTGCCATCTTCATGTCCAATCCCGCAATATATAGAAGGGGGACAACAAAGCTGCCCCCGCCCCTCCCAATCAATCCTGCAAAGAAGCCCAGTACGCTGCCTGCAAAAATGCCCAGGATAAGCCGTTCGTGCGCAGACAGACTACCCTTCTTGGGTTTCCATCCGCTG
This sequence comes from ANME-2 cluster archaeon, assembly GCA_003601535.1. Lineage (GTDB taxonomy): Archaea > Halobacteriota > Methanosarcinia > Methanosarcinales > Methanogasteraceae > Methanogaster_B. Next base: position 384 of record PIXW01000091.1, on the reverse strand, counting down.
AGCATCAATAGAGCAGCAGCAGTGGTGAACAGGGCAAATATCAAGATTACAGGTTTTGTTGGCAGATTTACATTCGCCAGCGTCCCCACTGGGGCAAAGATTACCATGGCTATACCAAAAGGAGTTGCCACTCTCCAATCGATGAGTTTTCTCCGTCCATAAGTCCATGCTGCCGAAGAGCTATTTACCACATTCAGTAACATACCAAGTGGAATTGCCTCTGTTTTAAAATCCATACCAAGCCAGAACAGAACCGGAATATATAGTTGTGAGCCGCCCATCCCAAGCATCGAGAATACAAGCGCTATAATAAATAAAAAGGGAAGAGAGAAATAAATCAGATTCATTTCAATCCCATCTTACCTATTCGTATCCTGAACAGGG
>PIXW01000090.1 GCA_003601535.1 ANME-2 cluster archaeon | reverse complement strand
GCAAGCGCAGTGATATCTCCGCCAAGCCCCATCGTGCCGATACCAAGCGAATTAATGTCCTCGAGGATCTCCCGCTCATAATCGTCCATGTCAGGAATCTCTCGCAGTATCGCCTTCTTTGCAAGCCGGGCTGCCTTGTCAAACGATCCTCCGATGCCAACACCAACGATAACAGGAGGGCATGGCTTCCCTCCTGCATCAAGAACAGTCTCGATTACGAACCTTTTGATATCGGAAACCTGCGCGGGATTGAGCATCGCAAGTCTGCTCACATTCTCGCTTCCGGCACCTTTCGGCATCACAGTAATCCTGATCCGATCTCCTTCTGTGATATCAAGAACGATATCAGGGAGACCATCGCCAACGTTTCCGGAAGGTTCTCTACTGATCGGGTGTACAGCGTTTGGTCTGAGCGGTATAATCTCAGTTGCTTTTTTGACACCATCCCTTATTGCATCCCTGATATCAAAATCAGGTACACATTCTCTTCCGATCTCAACAAAGAATACCAGTATCCCGGTATCCTGACAGATCGGAATCTTTCGCATGGATGCAAGTTTGATGTTCTCAAGGATCGTTGCGATCTGTGTTTTTGCGATTGGGTTCGTCTCGCAACGATTCGCATCTGTTAGCGCGGACACTGTATCATCAGGTAGTCTGGTCTCAGCCTGCACAAGCAGGTCAATCGTGCCTTTTACCACGTCTTCGTATGTAACGTTCATGTACCGTCCTGTGTCCGAATCTCTTTTTTTGTAATCGTGAAAACTGTTCTCTTCTTCTGCTGAGTCTTACACGCTTCTTCTTTCTGCTTTTTTTCATCCCTGCCTTCGATTCTTCCGCCTTATCCTTCAATTCTTCTGCTTCTTCCGCTGTCTCTTCGATCACGATTCCTCTGGTAGCGTCCATGCTGCCGTCCACCGTGACGCTGCGATGGATATTGATCGTCCGCGCATGGATATCACCAAGTATGTGACTGCCTCTGCCGATACGAACGTGCGCTCTTGCATCGATATTTCCATGAATAACGCTATTTTTCTGTATCGCAACATCCTTAGCCCGGATACTGCCAAATAAGATCGTATCACTTCCCATCGAGAGCGATTCTGCACGGATGTTGCCCTGCAACCGGCAGTTGTTCCCGATATGCACTGGTCGGGCTACCTCGATTGCGCTGAGCGTGATTCTGGATTTAGCGGGTACAATCATCGTCTCGATATCGAGTTCATCTGGCTCGTCACCAAACAGTTCTTCCAGCGCTTTTTCAACCTCTTCGCCCCTGCCGAGACGCAACAGTTCGCTCAGATACAGATACAGAAAAATGATAACCGGAATCGGATTCCTGATCCTGATCCAGCCTTTAGCTTCGAATCCATCCTTGATCGATACATGATCCCCGATGTCAAGATCACCATCAATGATCAGTTTGCCATGGATCTTTACGAACTCACCAAGATAAGCATCGCCATTTGCGTGCACTGCACCAGCGATATCGGACCAGCGATCGATATAGATATCTGAACGCGCAGACACCTCGCCACATATCTTCACATGTTCGCCGGTTGTGATCTCGCGTGCGATGATGCCGTATTCGATTACGGAATAGCCACCAATAAGCGCACCGCCATCAACCACTATGGTGCGCTCCTCCATCCTGGTGTTATCCGGAATGACAAATGTTTGTAGGTCAAGCATGGATGTCTCGGTTACGGAATAGCTGTTTATTGTTTTTAAGTCTTTTTGGCAGCGGCACGAACCTATATCACAAGAGTTGCTGCCATTTCTCTACTTTTTTCTGCTGTTCTTCTGTTGCTCCAATCCGAACCCTACGCTCACTGGCAATTGCTATAATGTCGAATGTACTCATGCCAGTCTACATGCTCTTCTTCTCTTCCTAAATTGGCTAACGTCATGACATTCTTCGGTATTTGCAGCGGATAAGATACGATTTCCATTGTTAGACCTCCGGATTGTTCTTTGCTTCATCGTAATTATGTTTGTTCACATACTGTTTAATCATATCCAGTGCTTTCCAATCAACGCTCATGTTCATCAGCTTTTGTAAACTTTTTAAATTTTTAAGATTTATAATGGATTAACAACAAGTGGTAGCATTATGACCGAGATTGAAAAACAAGGCTGTCAAACACGATGGACTTATGCAGCTCATGTTCTTATAATTGGAATGGTATTGTCGTTACTCGTAGCAATATCGAAAGATGATTTACAATGGATACTCGAATGCATCGCGGGCATTCTAATAAGCACGGCACCAATTTCACTCAAACGCTTTTTCAAGATCGAATTGCCCGGGATTATTGATTTCATGATCGCCTTTGCATTGTTTTTACATGTCGGCATGGGTGGTCTATTTGACGTGTATTATCCTATCCCTGACTTTGACATCGTTACTCATTTTGTGTCTTCAGTTCTTATCGCCTTTCTGGCATTAATTATCATTTATCTATTGGATAAACACTGGGATGGACTGTTCATAGATGTATATGCAATGGCGTTTGCTGTTGTGGTTGTTACGATGGCTTCAGGTATTGTATGGGAATTTGCGGAATGGGCAGCAGACATGCTCTTGGGTATGAATTTTCAGTTGTGCCTGGAGGATACCATGATGGATTTACTTGTTGATACCATAGGAGGAATGGCTATGGCTATGGTTGGTATAAATCTGGTAAAAGAAGGTAAACTACATGAGATGACAGACGACCTGGGAAGACTGGCTGTTTCATACGTAAATCATAAGAAGAAACTGTAATTTATACTGTAGTAATAAATATCGAATCTTTTATGAAATAGAGCAACATACCAAAATTATTTACATTCCTGGATCATACCCGATAAGAATGAAAATACAGATACCGCTCATTGCCTCATACCTGATGAAATGCGCCATGATCGTTATGGGGATATACAGCATCCGGATTCATGACTGGCTCTGGATGTTTGCCTCGTTTTCAGGATTTATTCTCTCGATGGCACCGAATATCATAGAGCGAAGATTCGATATCAGAATTCCCCTGCTCCTTGATCTGGCGATCACGCTTGCAATATTTCTTCACGTCGGCGGAGGGGTTCTGAAGATGTACTGGACGATTCCTTTCTATGATAAGATTGGTCATTTCTTCACATCTGCATTGATCGCTTTTATCGCGCTTACAACGGTCTATCTGCTGGATGAATACTGGGCAGGGCTTCATACAGATATTCGCGGGATGATCTTTGTCACGATCATATTCACGATGGCGGTCGGTGTGACATGGGAGATCGGGGAGTTCGGGATCGATCAGGTCTTTGGTACGCATGAACAGAGGGATCTGTATGACACGATGACCGATCTTATCGCAGACACCATAGCAGGAGTTATTGTTGCTGTTTCAGGCGGATATTCGATAAAGAGCGGAAGATTCCAAAGGAGAATCGAGGTCATCGATGAAAGTGTCGATGAGGTGATCGGCAGGAGTTGAACTGGCAATTTCCCAGAAACTACCAGTCCAACCTCTGATAAACCTTCACTGTATCATCCGCGATCCGATCCCAGTTATACTTCGTCTCAACCAGTTTCTTGCCGTTTTGCCCCATCTTCTTCGTTGCTTCGAGATCGCCCATCGAATAGTTGACGCACCATGCGATTGACTGCGGGTTTTTGTATCCGGTTATTCCGTTTGAGAAGTTGTCGATCAGGTGCACGGCATCGGTTGCGATGACCGGTTTTGCCGCGTCCCATGCTTCCAGTACCACGATTCCGAACGGCTCATTACGGCTCGGAACGCACGCGAGATCGCACGAGTTCATGCAGTCGGAGAGCGTCTCATCAGATACATGCCCGAGGAACCTGCATGCGTCCCGTATACCCAGTTCGGATGAGCGGTGCTCGCAGTACTGCCTCATCCCACCGTCTCCGATGAAGACGAACCTGGTATCCCACCTGTTGTTGAGTATCTCTGGTATGGCATTGACGAGCATATCCGCTCCCTTCTGGTGGCATATCCGGCCTGTATAGAGCACTACCGGCGCATACGGATGGATGCCAAAACGCTTCTTGACCGCGCCTGCATCCACATCCTTCTCGATCTTACCAGGATTGATTCCGTTCGGAATCACACTGATCTTGTAGTCCGGGAGCTGGTAGAGCTGCTGCACCTCAACTTTAAACTGGTCTGTTGTGATGATCGTTTCTTTTGCTTCATATCCACCGAGCCATTCCCTGTGCGATATCTCACGCGCTTCCCACCAGTAACCCTGCTGGTTACCGTTCCTGCCCCATTCGGTGCTGTGGTATGTAACCACAAACTGCTTACTGTACTCCTGCTTGATCCGGGTCAGCGCATTCACAGGATGCCAGTCGTGTCCATGAAGTACGTCAAATTCACCGAACTCTTTTTGTACTGACCCAAACCGGTCGTACATCGCATTGCACATCTGATCCATCTGGTGGACGATTCCGCCAGACGGATTGTACCTGCACCGCTGGTAATGCACCCCGTTTATCAGGTCGTAGTCGCGCATCCATCCGCTCTGCGTAAAGATGTGCACTTCGTGCCCTTTTGCCGAGAGCGT
>PIXW01000089.1 GCA_003601535.1 ANME-2 cluster archaeon | reverse complement strand
TAGGAGTAGCACCATGAAAACCGTAGTACTTGCATATTCCGGCGGTCTGGACACATCTGTTGCAATCCCGCTCCTGAGAGAGCGGTACGGTTGTGACCGGGTGATCACAGTCGTTGCGGATGTCGGGCAGCCCGCATCCGAGATCGCTTCCGCAACAGAGCGCGCAGAGACTCTCGCTGATGCGCATTACACACTCGATCTGAAGAACGAATTCGTAGATGACTTCATCGTTCCGTCAATCAAGGCAAACGGACTCTATGAGGGTTATGTACTCGGCACAGCGCTCGCACGACCCTTGATCGCAAAGAAGATCGTAGAGATCGCAGAAGCTGAGAACGCGGATGCGCTTGCGCATGGCTGCACAGGAAAGGGCAATGACCAGCTCAGGTTTGAGGCGGTGTTCAGAGCCACAGACTTCGATCTCATTGCACCGATGCGCGATCTGAATCTCACACGAGAATGGGAGATTGATTATGCGCGGGATCACAACATACCTGTGACGGTCACAAGAGAGAAGATATGGAGCGTGGATGAGAATTTGTGGAGCAGGAGTATCGAGGGAGGAGAACTGGAGGATCCGTACTTTATCCCGCCGGAAGAGATATACGGATGGACTGCAGCACCAGAGAATGCACCGAAACCAGAAATCGTAGAATTGATGTTCAGAGAAGGTGTTCCTGTCTCATTGAACGGCAGAACGGTGGATGGCGTAACCCTGATCACAGAGCTCAACCGGATCGGTGGTGCACACGGCGTCGGACGGTCAGACAACATCGAGGATCGGGTGCTTGGCTTAAAAGCGCGGGAGATCTATGAACATCCGGCTGCGACTATCATATTGAATGCACACCGTGATCTCGAATCACTCGTCCTGACAAGGGATGAACTCAGGTTCAAGTCGATGGTGGATGCCACGTGGGCTGAACTTGCGTACAAGGGACTCGTAGACGAGCCGCTGTACGCTGATCTCTGCGCGTTCATCGATGAGACACAGAAACGGGTCACAGGAAGCGTAAAGGTGCGATTGTACAGGGGTTCGGCAACAGTTATTGCGAGAAAATCTGATTTTGCGCTGTATTCGGAGGAACTGGTATCCTTTGGAGAATCAGCGATCGATCAGAAGGATTCCGAAGGATTTTCAAAGTATCACGGATTTCAGGCACGGTTAGCGCGAAGAATATGAGATAATCATGGTCCACACCATCCGAAGATCGATCGCACTCTATCTGATCGTTGTCATCTGCCTCGTCCTCATATATAGTAGTATCTTCCTATTTTTGATGTTTGGAGAGGCTCATCACATACCGGAGCAGAGGACTAATCTGAACATGGTGACTGCGATTTACTGGGTCATCACGACCATGACAACGGTCGGGTATGGGGATGTTCATTTTACTGAAGGGATCGGGAGATTATTCTCGGTGATAGTCTCTATCTCAGGAGTGATTCTGATATTCGCTCTGCTCTTTCCTCTGGTTATTACACCATGGATTGAATCAAGAGTGAAATACATGCTGCCAACCCGTGTTCCAGCAAAACTCTCGGATCATCTGATCATCTGTGGATACAGCCAACCTGTCGAGAGTCTGATCGAGGAACTTGAGCATCAAAAGACTCCTTTCGTGGTGGTGGAAGACGATGAGAAGATTGTGAAGGATCTGCTGGAGAGAGGCATTCTGTGTATTTATGGAGATCCAAGCGACAGAGATGTGCTTGAAGGGGTAAATATAGGTAAAGCAAGAGGGTTGATAGCCAACAAAAGCGATGAAATGAATGCAAATATTGTTTTAACTGCAAGAGAGATGAGTGAACTGAAAATAATCGCCATTCTTGAGGATGTGTCAAAGAGAAGATATCTGGAATACGCTGGTGCAGATAGTGTGATCTCTCCCAAATCGATGCTCGGCTCTTTTCTTGGCAGGAAGGCGGCGGATCCGACGGTCAGTCACCTGGTCGATGCAACCGAATTTCTAAAGAATGTTGAGATCATTGAATTTCCGATCTATCCGCGGAGTGAACTGATCGGGAAATGTTTGAAGGATGCGGAGATCAGGAAACGAACCGGATGCAACATCATAGGGATGTGGACCGGTGGAGAACTGTTGATCAATCCGAAATCAACAGATGTAATCAGTTCCAGCTCAATTCTACTGGCAGTCGGAACCAATGAGCAGCTGATAGATCTGAAGAAATTGACCAGGGGAGAGAATGTGTAGAGAGAAACGCACAGTGGTTGTCGGATATGGGGACGTTGGAAAGAACATCGTCGCTGAACTCCGGAACGCTGATATGGACTTTGTTGTGATCGATAAGAATGAAGATGTTCTGAAGGGCGCGGGATTTGAGTATGTGGTCGGGGACGGCTCAAGCGAAGAGGTTCTTAAGGAGGCAGGAGTGGAATCCGCACCCACCATCATCATAGCATTGAACATCGATACCGATGCGGTCTTCGCAACGCTTGTTGCGAGGAATCTGAATCCGGACGCGATCATTCTGACGAGGGCGAACGCTCCGATATGCGATAAAATTTATAAAGCCGGTGCTGATTATGTTGCCTCGCTATCCATCGTAGTTGGGCAGATGGTGGCGAAACTGGCAGTAATGGAACAGAAGGAGGATGTTGTGATGCTCTACGAAGGGATTGAAATCGAGAAATATCATGTCAAAAAAGGCTCTCCGTTCGCCGGAATGACGCTTGAGAAACTGGATCTGAGATCAAAGGTTGGCTGCACAGTCATAGGGATAGAGAAAGGGGGTGAAACGATCACTGATCTGCATGGAAAGACTGTTATTGAAGAAGAGTCGATACTTGCTATCATCGGAAGCAGAGAACATATAAGAAAGTTCGAAGAATATGAAAATACGCTCTCAAAGAGTAAAGAAACGGTTATAATCGAAAAAATAGGAGAGTTCTTCAGATGATGCAGTACGAAACCTTTGCCAGATCCATAGAATTGCTTGCCATGATTATTATGGCAATCGCATTCTACTATGGGTATTCTTTAATGAAATTTATACCGGAGGAATTAAAATCTTTGAATCTGATAGTTTTTGCGCTCTTTTTTATGATTTTACGAAGAATATCCTCTCTTTTCTCATTTGGGATCAAAGAAATGGTAGTTATCACCTCGATCATCTCGCTTATCATAGCATTGCTGGTGCTGCTCGGTTTCAGAAGGGTGTACCACAATGTCAGAGGCCATTGAAACTGTGAACAATGCCGGATGCACGATGAAGGAGTTTTGCAAGGCATGGCGCCACAATCTCAATTTTTTTGGAAAAAATTGCGCATCACAATCTCCTCGATCGCAGTCTGCAGCGCCTCTCTGTTATTATATCGCGAGACAACATCATTCAATCGATCATCAGAGAGATTCTTCATCTGAAGAGCGAGTTTGGTCATATT
>PIXW01000088.1 GCA_003601535.1 ANME-2 cluster archaeon | reverse complement strand
GAGAGATGGGATACCGTATTAAGAGAGGGCGTTCCTGCCGGTTTCAGATTCATCGATGCATTCGCTGCAGAGGCTGCTCATGAGATCGAGAATGCGGCAAGATGCGGCAGTGATTGCGAGATAAGGGTCAGGGGCGTTAAGGTGCCTTCGGAGATCAATATCGAGATCAAGCCTCATGCGAACCGGTGGATCACGTCCAATAATAAGAAGATCGATATTCGCGGACCTGTTTTTACCACGGTGCGGATGAGAGTTGTGTGATCTGTATACGGGCAGTGGATTGATCATAAGATGAGTAAATCTGACAAAGACAATACAGTCTCAGCCATTCAAATAAAATAAAAAGTAGGCATAAGCCTACTTATCTTCTTCTCCAGTATATAGCGCTCAGCAGCGCAGCCACTGCGAACAGTCCTGCAAAACCAGGCAGCAGCTTCTTGCCAGCAGGTGCCGTCGCCTCTGCTTCTGCCGGACCTTTCTCTGTCGGTGTTGGCTTTGCGGGTGGTGCCGTTGCCGTTGCCTTTACTGTCTTCTCTGGCGGTTTTCCATGACACACCGTGCAATCTGGCATGGTAGCACTGAGTCCGATCTTCGAGAGCTCGTGTATGCCCACTGCATCGTGACAGTTGCTGCACTGTGGAATGCCGACCTCAGAACCACCCGACGGAACATGGCACGCCTCACATCCCACACCGAGTGGAAGATGTATATTGTGCGGGATATCATCAGGTGTTGAGTTCGGTGCAGTTCTGTGACACTTGTAGCAGCCAGTTGGATCGGATAGATCTCCGTGTATGCTCGCAGCATCATCATAGTTGTGGCATATCTGACACTTAATCGTCATGCCTGCTGATTTCTCAGGCAGCACGATGTTGGGTGTAGTCCCGTGGCACTTGTCACAACTGTCCATACCACCACCATGCGTAGCAATGATATCTCCGTGACAGTGTGAGCACAGGAGTTTCTTACCTCCGAAAGCATCGTGGTGTATCTTTTCAACATCCTTGTGGCAGACTGTGCAGTCGGCGCCCTTTGAGACATGATGCACGTCATGTATCGGGCCTGAATGGCACTTGGTGCACTGTGGTATACCGATCTCGAGCGCCTCTCCATGGCATGCCTCACAGGTCACCTTCCCGGTATCCATTTCTGTCTTGTGGATGGTGTGAGGATTCTCTGTGTGACAGTCTGCACAGTTGACATCCTCCGCGGTCAGTGCCACTGATGAGAAGTTGGTATTGGTAGCGACCTCTGTGCCATACGCAATCGGAATGGCTATTACAGCTAACATCACAACTACCAGAAGAGCGCCATAAGATTTGTTTGTCATCTCATATCACATCCTTGTTTTCGATTCCTGATCTGATATTAACATCCCTTCAATTATGTGTAGATGCTTATATGTTTTTCTGCGCAACACTTAAATCCATAGAGCCAGTATGGTTATGAACATGGCGAAATCATACGGCGAGCGAAGAAAGACCCGGCATAAATTAAAGAAATCTTCAAGAAAAAGAGGGTTATCAGCGGTTAGCAAAGCGATCCAGGAGTTTGAAAGCGGGGATATGGTTCATATCATCATCGATCCGAGTATACACAGAGGAATGCCCAATCCCAAGTTTCATGGACGTACCGGAAAGGTTGTGGCGCGGCGCGGTCGTGCATATATCTTAAGTGTGCGAGATGGCAGCGCCATAAAGGAGGTTATCGCACATCCACAGCATCTGAGTCCGCAAGTGTGAGGTTGGTATGATCGTAAAAAAGGTCGTCGATGAGGAGCTGATAACAGTCGCAGAGGCAAAAGAGATACTGGATCGCGTTAAGGAAGAGAGAGCAGGTGAAGAACTTGGTTATGAACTCAAAAAAGCGATCCGCCATGTCGATGCCTTTTCAAAGATGACCGCTGAACGATCGCGCAATCTCGTAAATGAGTTGTTGAAACTGGAGAAGATGAAGCACGAGATAGCAATCAGGATCGCAGACATTCTTCCGCGAACGAGAGACGAACTCCGCAGCATCTATGCAAAGGAGCGGTTCATATTAACAACAGAGGATCTCGACCAGATACTGGATATCGTGGCTGATTCGATATAAGGTGAAGGGATGGCAGGAGTGTTTCAATGCCGTATAGTGACAAGAAACCAGGAAAGGAGAAGTATGTATGGGTGTTGGATTATCTCCCCTATGGAGACCCAGCCGATCCCAGGCCAGCGTATCAGAAGAGGCCGTCTGCTCATGGAATCGGCGAGAACTATTTTGTTTTGATTGAGATGATACCAAAGGAGGGGGTTATACCACAGATCGGTGAACGCGTCTATATCGGAGATGACGGGCGCGATGTGATCGATCATGTGAAGCGCAGGCTGGAATACAACCTCCTGACACATGGCGCAAAGAGCGAACTTAGCTATGTGCTGGAAAAGATCGTTTTAAAGAATGAATCGCGTTTTATTAAATTTATCAATGATGCATATCCGATATCGACCAGACAGCACATGCTTGAACTACTGCCAGGGATAGGAAAGAAACTGATGTGGGCAATACTTGAAGAGCGCAAAAAAGAAAATTTTACCAGCTTTGAGGATCTGACGCGCAGAGTAAAGGGGTTGCACAGACCGGAATCGATCTTTGCCCATCAGATTGAGAACGAACTTGTAGGCAATGTCAGGTACCGGCTGTTCACAACCAGGCCACCGGAACCTTCCAGAAAGAAGGGCAGAAGACAAAACTGATGACAAAGTTCGATCAATACGTTCTGATCGATGATCTGGTGCTGCATCGCATCATCAGGTATGCTGATATACATCCTCGCGATGTGATACTGGAAATCGGTGCCGGAACAGGTGTTCTCACAGAGGAACTTATGAAACACGCGGAAAGGGTGATTGCGATCGAATCCGATGCATCCCTTGTCAGATTACTGGATCAACGTCTTAAGAATACCAGTGCAGAGATCATACATGGCGATGCGCTGGAAATCGAGTTTTCAACGTTCAAGTTCAACAAAGTTGTTTCAAACCTACCTTATTCGATATCTTCAACAATCACATTTAAGTTGCTCAGATATCCCTTTGAAAGGGCAGTTTTGATGTACCAGTACGAGTTTGCAAGACGGATGGCAGCGCCGCCCGGATCGAAGGATTATGGCAGACTCTCGATCTGTGTCCAGTATCATGCCGATGTGGAGTTGCTCGAGATCGTGCCTCCGGAAGCGTTCTCGCCAGAGCCGGGTGTGCGATCGGCAATCGTGCGCCTGACACCGCGTGCACCTGAATACGAAGTCTCGGATCCGGCTTTCTTTTCTAGATTCCTGACTGCGATATTCTCTCAGCGCAGAAAGAAACTGAAGAACTCGATTCGAGCATTTACTGATATCAGAGATCTGGAGTTGCCTGATGATGTACTGGATAAACGCCCCGAAGAACTGCCTGCTAAAAGACTGGCTCAAATATCAGATATATTATATTCTCGCATGAGGTTGCCGTGCAGCTAACGATCAGACACGAATACAGAAGACAGGCGATCCACGTCTTAATCGGGATGATCGTGCTGATATTCCCATTTCTGCACATACAGTATCTCGTAGCGTTATCGCTGATGTTGTTCCTGTTCATCCTGTTGCTACCCAGGTCAAGCAAACTCTGGAGAATCTTAACATATTCAGGCGCAAGCACCAGAAGACCGATGGGCGCGCTCTGCCTCAGCGGAAGCATGTCAATACTGCTTTTGATCGCATGGATACTCACATTCACCTCTTATGAGTTTCCAATCTTCCTGATCGGAGAAGCGATAGCGATCACCACTTTTGGAGATGGCATTGCAACCATCCTGCGTGTAACCGAGCAGGCGAAGCACGGGTCACTCGACGATATCAGCTATTCCGGAAGAAGAGTCAAACCCGAGTCTGTCAGGGTCAGTTTGACGCTTCTCTTTGTCGGAACTGTATTTGCATCTCTGATCGGATTGTGGATCACGTACTGGACAGAGCCGATACCGTTCCAGTTGATCTTCTTTATCTCGGTCATAGGAGCTGTAACAGGCGCACTTCTCGAATGTGTATCAACAAAGATCCATGACAACATCACGGTTCCGATCGGCTCAGCGATGGCGATGTGGCTCTTCGCAAGTTTCGGATATTCGGTGTCCTATACCTATATGCTGCTTGCGTTTGCCTTTGCGCTCGTGCTCGGATATCTGGCATATCGAGCAGGGATCGCGGATATGTCCGGACTGCTCAGCGCAACCCTCGTCGGGGTTCTGATCATCGCATTTACAGATGTCTGGTGGTTCTTGCTTCTGCTGACATTTTATCTGCTTGGAGGCGGATTTACAAAGTATAAATACAGATATAAGCAGTCACTCGGGATCGCACAGGGAAAAGGAGGTGCGAGGGGCTATAAGAATGTCTTCAGCAACAGCCTCGTTGCAATTGTTGCAAGCATCGGTTATACGATATTTCCCCATGCAGCGAATATATTCCTGTACATCTATCTTGGCTCGGTAGCAACCGCAACAGGAGACACGCTTGCAAGCGAGATTGGCACCACATACAAAGGAAAACCCCGCATGATCACCACACTAAAAGAAGTTGAACCGGGTGTCGATGGTGGAGTATCATCGCTTGGCGAGATCGCTGCGATCTTCGGCTCTATGGTGATCGCTCTCTTTGCTCTTCTCGTTGGCGTGATTGAGATCGACCAGTACTACCTGCTCGGTATGTCGATCATTACAATCAGCGGATTTGTCGGTACCAACATCGACAGCCTGCTCGGCGCAACCATGCAGAAACGAGGCATACTCTCAAACAACGGCGTGAATCTGGCAGCCACCATTGCAGGGGGCGTTGTGGCTGGTGTGATGTGGATAGTTCTGGCATGATCATGGTCTTTTCTGGTATGAAAATAATCTCGACTCAATGCTAAAACCCCTGTTGCATGGAAGCCATTATGCTATCCCACTAGTGATGTTTGACCGGCGATCTTTGCCAATCATATATCAGATTATTAAGAGATGACGTTAAAGATTTGATCATGATTACGGAGATCGAAACGAAAGTTGCGGCAGCAAAAAAAGCATCGATCATCCTTGCCAGTGTCGCAACCGACATCAAGAACCATGCACTTGGAGAGATGGCAGAAGCACTCGATTCTCACCGCAGCAGGATACTTGAAGCAAACGCAGAAGACCTTGAAGATGCAAAAAAGCTTGTAGAAGAAGGGAAGCTTTCCAGAGCGCTTGTTGACCGGTTGAAGGTAACAGATGACAAGATCGATGGGATGATCGCCGGCATCAGGGATGTCATAAAACTGGATGACCCGGTAGGAAAGACGCTCAGTGCCACCTCCCTGGATGACGGACTCGATCTGTATCAGGTATGCTGTCCTATCGGTCTCATCGGAACGGTCTTTGAATCGCGCCCTGATGTTGTGCCGCAGATCATGTCCCTGTGCCTTAAAAGCGGCAATGCGACCATCTTCAAGGGGGGAAGTGAAGCCCTGCACTCGAACAGAGCCATCTTCGAGATACTGGTAGAGGCTATCGAGACGATTGATGGGATGCCGGATGGCGCATTCCAGCTCATGGAGACGAGAGAAGAAGTGATGGATATCCTGAAACTGGATGATTACATCGATCTCCTGATACCCAGGGGCTCCAATGCGTTCGTCAGGTTCATACAGGAGAACACAAAGATTCCTGTTCTTGGTCATGCGGACGGGATATGTTCTGTGTATGTGGATGACAGAGCAGACCTCGACAAGGCGTACAATGTCTGTTTTGATGCAAAAGTGCAGTACCCGGCAGTCTGCAATGCGATGGAGACGCTGCTCATACATAGAGACATCGCTGACGCGTTCCTGCCGAAGATTGCGCAGATGTATAGTGATGCCAGTGTCGAACTGCGCTGCGACGATCGATCATACAGGATCGTAGAAGGCATGAAATTACCGGAAGCTGTATCCAGAGCCACTGAAGAGGACTGGAAGACCGAATACGATGACCTGATCCTCTCGATAAAGATCGTGGATTCGATTGACGAGGCTATCGATCACATCAACATGTATGGCTCGCATCACACCGATGCTATCGTGACCGAGGATGCGGCAAATCGAAAGAGGTTTATCGATCTGGTGGATTCGTCGAGCGTGATGGTCAATGCGTCCACGCGCTTTGCTGATGGATTCAGGTACGGCAAAGGCGCAGAGGTGGGGATCAGCACCAACAAGATACACGCACGCGGTCCTGTGGGCATGGAAGGGCTTGTAATCTACAAGTATATCCTTCTTGGAAGCGGCGACAAGGTGGCTGATTATGAAGGGGAGAATGCGAAGGTGTTTACACATAAGAAGCTGAACCGGGAACTTGCGGATGTATTGAATGTATAAGCAGATGACCAGTCGCAAGAAAATTCTCAACGGCGTCAATAGAATAGTTGTGAAGATCGGGACAGCAGCCATCAACAGGAGAGATGGCGGTCTTGACCATGCATTTATGGACGCGATCGCTTCACAGATATCAAGGCTGCATGACCAGGGCAAACAGGTCATTCTCGTAAGTTCCGGCGCTATCGGTATCGGCATAGACGTGCTGCATCTCGATCGCAGACCGCGGGAGATTCCTGTACGGCAGGCTGCTGCTGCTGCTGGACAGAGTATCCTGATGCAGGAATGGAGTAGAGCGTTTGCTAAGTACCACCTGGATGTTGCACAGATCCTGCTGACCTACGAACCCTTTTCGAATCGACTGACCTACCTGAACCTGCGAAACAGCATCTCCACGCTCCTGGGTTACGGGATCATACCTGTAATAAACGAGAACGACAGCACATGCGTGCACGAAATCGAAGCTACATTCGGGGACAACGATAAGTTATCAGCCATGGTTGCCAGTGGAATCGAAGCAGACATTCTCATCATGCTCTCGGATGTTGACGGGCTGTATGACAAGAATCCGAAGAGAAACCATGACGCAAGACTCCTCGATATCGTGGAGAGGATAACACCTGAAATTGAGAGTTATGGTGGCAGCCCCACAAATATGAAGGGCGTGGGCGGGATGAGGACCAAGATAGAGGCTGCAAAGATCTGCTACATGTCTGGCTGCTATATGGTGATTGCAAACAGCGGTATTGATGATGTTATTTTGAGGATACTCGATGGTGAGACGATCGGCACGCTGTTTCTGGCAGATCAGGAGGTGCATAAAAACCGGATACGCTGGATCATTCTTGCCAAATCATCAGGAGTGGTTGTTGTCGATTCCGGAGCAAGGGATGCCATAACGAGTAAGAGAGGACTTCTCCCATCGGGTATCATCGATGTTACCGGTGATTTTGATAGAGGCGACATCATAGAACTACGATGCGAGGGGGAGGTATTCGCGAAAGGGATAACCGATTACACATCTGCTGAATTGAAGAAGATAAAAGGTAAACATACCGATATGATTGCTGATATTCTCGGATACAAGAACTACAATCATGTCGTCAGGAGGGAAAATATCGGATTGCTCTGATGTTTTTTCATCTCTGGTTCGCTATTGCACCAGTACATCCCCATTTCCGGTTATACCGATCTCAAAACCCATCACAACCACCCTGTGCCGTATCCGGGCTCCTGCCATATCCCGAATCCTTGACACAAGCGCGACGCCATCGTACCGCACATGCACACCCTTCTCATCAGCTCTGGAATAGATCATCCCGATCAGATCATCAACGAGCGTACCATCTGGTACCTCAAACCAGACTGGAGCTTCAAGCATTCTTATAAATTTTATGGTGTTTTCAGCCCGCTCCACATTCCTCCGTGCCATCTTTTCGATGGCAGAGATGTTCTGCTTGGTCGTGCCCAGATTGACAGCGATCTCCTCCTGAGAATAACCCTCGTTTCGCAATCTCATAACCTGCATCTGCCGTTCGGTGAGGCTTGTATCGTGTGCAGCCATCGATTATTACGGGACTGGCATGGTACATCAATGTTGGCACAACCCGAATTTTCCAGTGAAATGCACTCGTGATCTTCTGATGCTGATTTCGGACAACGCATCAAAACACGAATTTCACGAATCCTGTGATCGCAGAACTCAATGGATTTTCAGCAACCCCCGGATAGCTGATATATCAACATACTGTTCAACAAGTTCTGCGAACTCCCTGATCCTATCTTCCATACTTATGATCTCAAAGGACGTGTCTTTCGACGAGATTCCTTTCTTTTCGCAGATATATCCGAGTAACGCCCTCCTTATATTTTCATTCTCAAACAAGCCATGCAGATATGTGCCGAAGACAAGCCCTGATTCATCGATGCAACCGTCATCCTCGAAGACCGGACTCGTTGATGTGGTGTCGCCGGTATGAATCTCGTAGCCGGACACCATCTCGCCATGGATGCTTCCAAGGATTGGTCCGTTGCATGTTACCTGTTTTGTGACCTGCCGCGTCTGCTTCTCGTACCGTTCGAATGTTGTTGCCACATCGAGCAGTCCCATGCCAGATATCTCGGTTACGCCGTCCTCGAATCCGCAATCGATGATCGTTCTACCGAGCATCTGGTATCCACCGCATATTCCGATGATCGGCACTCTTCTATGCATATCAATGATTCGTTTATCCATCCCGTGCTTTTTAATCTCCAGAAGATCCTCAATTGTGTTCTTCGTGCCAGGAATGATGATCACATCCGGATTTCCGATGTCGGATGCAAGTGGAACGTATCTGACATTCGCAAACGCTTCGAGCGGTTCGAAATCCGTGAAATTCGAGATGTGAGGGAGGTGCAGGACTGCGATATCGATCAGCCGCTGGCATGTGTGTTTATCTGCGATAGATACCGAGTCTTCTGACGGAATTGCGATATCTGCGTACGGGATGACTCCAAGCACAGGTACGCCAGTGATTCTCTCCAGTTGCAAAACCCCTGGCTTCAAAATATCGTAATCGCCGCGAAACTTGTTGATGACAAATCCTCTGACAAGAGCTCTGATATCCTCAGGAAGCAGCTCAAGCGTTCCATACAAGCTCGCAAATACCCCGCCTCGTTCGATATCCCCTGCCAGTATGATCGCTGGTTTGACCGATCTGGCAGTTCCGATATTTACGATGTCCCGATCATACAGATTGATCTCGGCTGCGCCTCCTGCGCCCTCTATTATGATGAGATCGTACATCTCTTCAAGCCGTGCAAGCGCATCGTCCACGATGCCTGATACCTCATCGATCGATTCGTAATAATCGCCTGCCATCCTATCATACGCAGGTCTGCCCAGAATGATCACCTGCGACAAGCGATCACCTTTTGGCTTCAACAGGATCGGATTCATCTCCACTGTTGGCTCGATTCCGGCAGCCCACGCCTGTATTGCCTGCGCAATACCGATCTCACCACCGTCTTCGGTGATCCATGAATTGAGACTCATGTTCTGAGCCTTGAATGGCGCAACCGACATGGTTCTTGAGAAGATATGGCAGAAGGCAGCGACCAGCACACTCTTTCCGACATGGGATGCGGTTCCGAGGATCATCAGGTGCGTCTTCCTACCCATGATTCATGATCGGGGCGGGAACTAAAAAAAGATGCTGATCTAGCGCGATTGCACGATCATCATAGTTGCGCCTGGTGTTTGTGGATACTCTTTTAAGATTGGAGGAATATCTGAACAGGGAACCGTATGGAATTGAAATTTGACAGAGAACAGAATCGCAATGAGCGTCTAACATTCATAAGACGTTACAGCGAATGGGTGAAATCGGTGCCAAATGAGGTATGGAGCAAGCAGCAGGCAACGCTCCTCAACAGTTTTCTCACGAGTTCAAAGAACTTTCAACTGGATCGGGAAAAGTATCTGCTGACGAAGAATCACTCAAAGAGATGACAATTGCGGGGCGATCCGAATGCCAATCAATCACGAGATCATATTCGCAGGCAGATCGAACGTTGGAAAGTCGTCGTTGATCAAAAAATTGACCGGAAAGAGTGTTAAGATAGGTAGACGTCCCGGTGTTACGAGAAGACCAGCACATATACTATGCAAGGATCTACTGATAACCGATATGCCAGGTTACGGATTCCTGCACGGTGTTCCTGACGATGTTCAGGAGCGTATAAAGGATTTAATTATCCATTATATCGAAGATAACTCTGATCGTATTCTTTGTGCGGTTCAGGTGATCGATGCGAGTTCGTTCTGTGAGATCGTGGATAGATGGTATAAAAAGGGGGAGCTACCAGTTGACATTGAATTGTTTGAATTTTTATCTGATATCAACGTCGATACAATCATCGCTGCAAACAAGATGGACCTGATAACCGATCGAGACCACACGCTCGATCAGATCGTGAAACGTTTTGATCTTCTTCCCCCGTGGAAACAGTGGCTCGATGTGATCGCGCCGGTCTCCGCAAAGAAAGGAGATGTGTCATCGATAGTTACCCTTCTGCGGGGCAGACTGCATGGAATCGGGAGGGATAATCTGCTCGGATGTGCCAGAATGGCGTGAAACCGTAGAATTATTACCTGATCATAGTATCTCTGATGGCATCTCTGTTAGTATCAGATATATCAGAAAGCCGATAAACCCTATCAGCAGTATTCCTGCACCAGCAACCTTCGCAATCATCGTAAACTCGTCCTTATCTGGCTTCCTTGCCAGTTTGAGTATCCTCGTATACTCAGCGAGTTTGAGGGAATCGGTCAGAGCCATCGTTAGCAGACAAAGTCGATGCCGTATTTTCTGATAACGTTTGTTCCAGCACCTTTTCCATAGATCTGTGGCGATTTGACGCCGGTTACAACGAGCATGGTGCGAACCGTATTCTCAAGCGACGGATCGATCTGCGCACCCCATATCAGGCGGGCATTCGGATCAACGCGCTGATAAACCTCCTCCACGACGCCCTCTGCCTCAGCGACGGTCATATCCGATCCACCAACTACGTTCACGAGTGCTGAGGTCGCACCAGAGATGTCCACATCGAGCAGCGGACTTCTGAGTGCCTTTTTCACGGATTCTGATGCCTTGTTCTCACCTTCAGCTTCGCCGAGCCCGATCATCGCAACGCCACCCTTCTGCATAACCGTCCGTACATCTGCGAAATCGAGATTGACCAGTCCCGGTTTTGTGATCAGTTCGGTGATGCCCTTTACCGCGCGCATCAGAACCTCGTCGCACACCTTGAACGCAACCTGCAACGGCAGTCTCGGTACCACTTCCATCAGCCGGTCGTTCGGAACAACGATCACGGTATCAGATACCTCCATCAACCGCTTGAGACCGGCTTCAGCATTGCTTCTTCTGATCGAACCCTCTGCTGTGAACGGGAGCGTCACAACCGAGATCGTCAGTGCGCCGGCATCCTGCGCAGATTTTGCAACGATTGGTGCTGCCCCCGTACCTGTACCTCCACCAAGCCCGCAGGTTACAAAGACCATATCAGTTCCCTCCACCACCTGTTGCACCTCATCCAGACTCTCTTCGGCAGCAGCCTCTCCGATCTGCGGCATACTGCCAGCACCGAGACCTTTTGTGGTCTTGCGTCCGATCAATACCTTCTGACTGGCATTGACATACAACAGATGCTGGGCATCCGTGTTAACAGCGCATAATTCCGCGCCTGCAACGCCTTCTTCCATCATCCGCTGGATGGTGTTTGAGCCACCACCGCCACATCCGACCACCGTGATGTGGGTCATGAGTTCTGACAGAATCTTCTCGAGTTCCTGATCAGTCTCTGTGGATTGATCCTGCAGATATACCGGCGAGTCTGCCTGTATTTCTGCTCGAGCTAATGCCTCTTCTACAATGGATTTCATAATTCAATCCTCCGATTATATTATTTACTTCTTTTGGTATTTAAACGTGATTATTACCCAAACAGTTTCTTTACCTTTGGCAGTGCCGACGTCAATGCGAACACCACCACCCTATCGCCTGCCCGAATCTGATGTACGCCTCTTGGTACGATTACCTCATTATTACGCACGATCACGCTGACAATGGCACCCTTTGGGAACTTGACCCTGCCAAGAGGCTTCTTTGTTACTTTCGCGCCGGGCGATGCAATCAGTTCAACGATCTCTGCACGCTCACCTTCGACTGTGGCAAGTGACTCGACACCTGCGCCCATGGTCACGCGCAGGACTCCGTTGATTGTTGCCTGCTTTGGGGACAATGCAGCATCGATTCCCACCATCTCAAAGAGTTCCATGTATTCGGATCGATCGACCTTGGCGATGATCTTCTTTGCACCGAGTTGCTTTACAAGCAGCAGACAGAGGAGATTCTTTTCATCGCTATCGGTTGTTGCGATGACTACATTCATATCACCAGCGCCCTCTGACCTGAGAAGCGCTTCATCGGTGCCATCGCCGTGCAAAACCAGTGCATCAGGCAGCATACCCGCGATCTCTATGCATCGTTCCTCGTCTGTTTCGATGATCTTGAGGTCGGTATCGCCACGCCTGGCAAGCAGGTTTGCAATATAGAACCCAACGATGCCAGCGCCAACGATCATGACCTTATTGCGCATGCCTGGCATCCCACCAAACATCCCCTCGATCTCAAGTATAGATTCTGGCTTTCCTATCACGATGACATGGTCGCCTTCATGCATGACATCATCGCCATGTGGGATCAGTATATCTTTTCCTCTGATCAGTGCGCTGATGACGCAGCAATCAGGAATCTCTGCATCAGCAAGTGACATCCCATCGAATGTCGTATTCCTGTCAACCCGAAACTCCATCATCTTCACCCTGCCATCAGCGAATGCGTCCATACCGATAGCAGACGGAACTGATACGATCCCTGCGACCTCGGAGGCAAGCGTCAGTTCAGGGCAGATCATAAAGTCCATGCCGACCGATCTCCGGTGCGCGATCGGTTTGTTGATGTAATCCGGACTAGAAACCCTCGCAATCGTCATAATAGGCTTTTTATTCTTGGTAATCAATTTTGCAGCGATACAGGCAACGATATTGATCTCATCGTTACCTGTAACTGCAACCACAAGATCTGCTGGCAGAGCCTGGTTCAATATATTGACATTTGCGCCATTGCCCTGAAGAACCTGCACATCCAGTTCATTCGCTCTCCTGCAAGATTCTTCCTTTTTATCGATGAGGATGACGTCGTTGTTCGTATACAACGCTTTTGCAATGGAGTATCCGACTTCTCCGGCACCGATGATCACGATCTTCATCAGATGTCACGCCAATAAATCATGGTTATTTTTGTGGGGTATCATAATCCCATCGCTTTGTTTGTCTTCTTGATCGATCGCCTCGCATCGCTCTCGAGTTCCATCATCGCCCGGATGCAATCGACGTTTTCAGGGATTACATCAGATTCCTGATGGATCGCCTGGAATAGGTACAGTTCTCCATCAGAAACATTGATTGACTCCTCCCATACACAGTTCTCCCACATATCGCTGCGCGGGCGGTTCATATCGCGTGCCAGTTCCATGATCTCAGCGGTCGATGACATCCCCTCGCCTATGAGCCGAACCCTCGAATTCTCATCCAGAACATCGATCACGTCATCTGCTGTGCAGGACTCTCTCAGATCCATGTTCACGATGTGCAGATGCATGAGCGTTGTCGGAACCTTGATCGCAACGGTATCGATCTTGATGTGCGGAAGAACAGTTTGCACATCAGGACCATGATGGGACGGCATCTTCAATTCAGGAACGATCGCATTGATCGGACCCTTCTTAACATCTCCAGGATCGGTTGCACGTCTGCACAGAGTTGCACGTACCTTCTCTATCCCAAACACATCGAGTGTTGAGATGATTCTGGAGAGTCCGGTCGTATTGCACGAGACAACCCTCGCATAATCGCATCCGAGCGCCTCGTCATAATTCGAGTGTGCATTAAACGAGATTCCAGCGAGTTCATGGGCTTCCCCGCCCTGCCATATCGCTTTTATGTTAGCGGCATCGTATACTGGTTTGTTCTGCGCACCGATCTTGCCAGGAGTGCAGTCCACAACGACATCTGCCTCTTCAAGCATATCATCGGTAGTGCCGCTGATCTCCATCTCTGCATCCCTGAAATCGGATTCTCTTCCAGCGAGCACGTACAGCGGATATCCTTTCTCAAGCGCCATCCGCGCCTCGAAGTTCGGGCGCGTCTTCGCAACACCTGCCAGTTCCATATCCGGTTGGAGCGCGACAGCATCTGCCACGCGCTTTCCAATCGTCCCGTATCCATTAACCACAACTTTTACAGACATATCTATCCCTCAACAATCGCTCGTTCCTTAGTTATATCGATTTCGACGATTCGTCCATGAACAGTCGTGACATCACCGAGAATGCCGCGCAGTTCGATTGTATCATCAACAACCCTGATATGCACCACATCCTCGGCGAGAATCGTTCCATCCGGTTTTACTACCTGCAGTTCACACATGATTCTATCTATGTTGATTTAACAGAGATAAAACCTTCCAATACCTTTGGACGTTCGACCATTCCCGGACGTTTGACGGTTCGCGGCACATCAATCATCGCTGGTTGGGCAACCATACGCTGTGCAGGAGAGAGTTTCCTTACTTTTGGTGTGGGAGCTCGCTCTGGAGATGCAACCTTTCCCTGTGTGAGAAAATCATGTCTCCTTCGTTCTGTGCCTTCTGCTTTACCTTTAATATAATACTCTCTGAGCGTGTCCTCGATCCCGTAAACCGATGCATGCTCGATCAGGCTGTTGTATGCGCCAGAAACCCATCCAATCTCGGAATGATGGTGGTACCCCACCTCATAACCAAGTTCATATATATCCCGTATAAATTTGTTCAGAAGAGATTCGCTTATGGGTTTGTGACCTTCTTTTTTTTGAAAGAGCATAAGAATCATCCTATCCGGTCGAGAACCTGCAGCCCCTGTTTGTTGAATGTGATCTTTCTCAGGTCACAATCATGCTCGGTGCCGCGCATCTTGATGACCTGCGTTGCGCGGATCATCGTGTCATCGCGCATGAAGTTGTGCATGAAGATGACGCCGCTCGCGGCGAACTGCTCAGTGCTATAGGCATTCGGATCGGTGAGTTCCGATAGGAGGATCGTTGTGCATCCAAGTCTCTTCAGATTTCGCATGAACCTGCTCATCTCCTTCTCCTCCTGCGAACGCTCTGCACTCGTGAACCGTATCGCAGACACCGAATCGATGACCAGCCTCTGGATCTCATACTCTCTCACAAAGTTACTGATCTCCTTGTACACGATGAATGGTGAGGGTGCCTCTGCCTCAGGCATGGGCTGGCTCACGGCATCATACGCGGTAGTGATCACACCCTGCAGATCATCACCATATCCATACTCAAGCGTCGGTCCCAGGTCTAAAAAGAGCAGTTTTTTCAGTTTGATCAGTGTCGGTATGTTCAGAGCATAATTGGACATATCGCTGACGATATTCTGCGGACTTTCAGAGAGCGTTGCATACAGCCCAAGTTCGCCGATGGTTGCTCCGTACGCCAAAAATTGGATCCCGAATGTGGTTTTTCCGCTTCCCGGAGGACCGCTTACCAGATATACACGTTTCTCGATCAGCCCACCCTGGATCAGTTCATCAAATCCGGCAATCCCTGTTTTCTTTCTCATCATAGTAGTAACCCCTTACAGTTTTTAGGTAACCATGAGATATAAACATATTGGTGATTGCGGTGTCTCAGGTTTCGCAGCAACAGATATATACCATGATATTCCATCTCTTAATGTCCCTTCTTCGAGGACTGATGTGAACCGTGATCATCGGAGCAAGGGGAGGGATACAGACCGCACTGCATAGGTCCTTGCAGGAGTTTACTTGGTAAACCTATCAATGACTGTTATAGCCAACCCCAGTGTGGCACAGGTGACACTGCCCGACACGAGGGTAACTGTGACGACAGCGGAATATCCAGATAGGATGATCTCACGGAGTTAGTGCGTCGGGCTACAACCATATATAACATATAAAATCAGGTCTCATGTCTTACGAAGATGCTGTAAAAAGTACAGGAAATGGTGTAACAATCTATTTCAAGGTTATACCTGGATCTAAACGTGTAGAAGTTCCAAGCGGATACGAGGAATCGCGAAACAGGATTCGTGCAAAATTATCTGCGAAAGCCATAGATGGTAAGGCAAATAAACAATTGATCAAGGAATTGTCAAGATTATTCGGTATAAATCCCCTCTATATTCGATTGAATGGTATAACAAGCACAAAGAAATCTGCTGAACTGATTGGCATCACCAGAGATGCTGTAATTCAGGCACTACGCCCATTCTTTAACGATGACTGCAAGAAATAAGGATATGTTTCATCGCTACGAGATGATCGAGCATGTACTCCAGGATCTCATACAGCAATCCGACGACGGTGCAGCGATCGTGGTGGAAGGACAGCGTGATGTGGCATCGCTGCGTAATCTCGGAATATGCGGCGCAATCGTATCACCCAGTGGAAAGTCTCTGCTGCATTTTGCAGAGATGCTCGCATGCACATACAATTCTGTGATCGTGCTGACCGACTGGGATCGCAGGGGCGACGAACTATCATCGCGGATCACCCGGTATCTGCAATCCCATGATGTGACCACCGATACCAGACTGCGAACAAGGCTAAGAAACCTGGTGCAGAAGGATATAAAAGACGTGCAGGGGCTCGATGGACATATCCTGAGATTACAACAAAATATTATAAAACGTATTGGATAATATTGGAAACCACAACCTTATTATATCGCTATCAACAAATCGGTATATACCTACAACCGATAATAATAGTCAACGGTTAACACTTGCAATGCCCTGAAGATTTCCGAATGGATCGTTACATCAGTTCAAGGGAATTATCAGAGACCGATCATCAATCATGTTTACATAACGCGGGAAGATATCGTGAAACGTAACACATAGTAAACATCGCATCCTATGCTGGATGTCATGGCGCAGGCAAAGTAATCCTGAGACTATTTTTACAGGGGTGGTTTATATGCAAGATTCTGATACAACGAAATATGTCATTCAAGCTAAAATAACTGCGGATGGAATCATTGAAAGACCTGATGTAGTTGGGGCAATCTTTGGACAGACCGAAGGATTGCTGGGCAGCGATCTCGATCTGCGCGATCTTCAGAAGACAGGGCGGATTGGTAGAATCGATGTAACGATCGGTTCCAAGGGCGGCAGGTCAAGCGGGACGATTACTATTCCATCGAGTCTCGATCGCGTTGAAACTGCCATTCTGGCAGCATCACTCGAAACGATCGACCGTGTTGGTCCGTGCACTGCGCACATCGAACTGGATACGATGGTGGATGTGCGTGCTACAAAAAGAAAGCAGATAATCGACAGAGCAAAGTATGTCTTAACCTCTATGTTCAATCAAACAGTCCCTGAGAGCCAGGAGATTGCAGACGAGGTTAAAAAAGCGGTGAGAGTGGAAGAAATCACCGAATATGGCAGTGAGAAACTTCCAGCAGGTCCGCATGTAGCGGAGTCCGATGCAATCATCGTAGTGGAGGGGCGGGCAGATGTTCTCAATCTGCTGCGATACGGGATCAAGAATGCGATCGCAGTTGGTGGGACGAGTATCCCGGATTCGATCATTCCGTTGTGCAAGGAAAAGACGGTTACTGCTTTTACAGACGGAGATCGTGGTGGAGAATTGATCATCAAGGAATTGCTTCAGGTGGCAGACATCGATTTTGTCGCGCGTGCTCCGGATGGCAAGGGCGTTGAGGAGCTCGTTCAGAAGGAGATCGTGACCGCGCTCCGTCAGAAGGAACCCATTGAGCAGGCGATCGTTAGTTATGCATCGCCTGCCGAATCGAAGAGAAAAACTCATGATCGTGGTGAAAGGATACGCAAAAAAGTCATTGCGAAACCTCGAAAGATCGCTAAACCGGAAAACGGTTCCGAACTCACCACACATGCAAGGGAACTTGCTGATACCACGAGTGCACGGCTGCTTGACAGTGATACCAATATCATCGAGGAAGTGCCGGTGCGGGACCTGGCAGGTTCATTGAAATCCTGTACCGATAGTATCGAGAGTGTGGTCTTTGATGGAGTGGTCACCCAGCGATTACTGGACATCGCTGCCGAAAAGAATGTAAAATGCCTTGTAGGAGCTGAAATAGGACCTATCACCAAACATCCCACCACAGTTAAGGTTCTGACAGTGGCAGATATATAATCGGGACATGCTCGGCATCAGGTTGGTATGGAACCGGAATCATA
This sequence comes from ANME-2 cluster archaeon, assembly GCA_003601535.1. Lineage (GTDB taxonomy): Archaea > Halobacteriota > Methanosarcinia > Methanosarcinales > Methanogasteraceae > Methanogaster_B. The sequence continues at coordinate 5,375 of PIXW01000088.1, read as the reverse complement.
AGGTCAACACAGAGAACAATCTTGTGTGAATCTGTGTAATCTTGTGGTTATGTGCAAACAGCAACCTCAACTCAGGTTGAGCAAGTACAGAGATGGGATGATTGCGATGTCAAACTGGAGCATGTCAACCGGAACTGAGAGAGATCCTCCCTGCAATCCCCTCTTTCTCTGCGTATTATCGAATACCGATACGTGCAGGATTCCAAACATCTCTGCTGCAGGCGCAACCACCGATCTCAATTTTTACACACCAGCAGGCGATGCTGAGATCGTTGTGTATGGCAGTCCAAGGAGCGTGCCTGCACTGCCAATGAAGGTGGACGGTGCGCCAACGCCTGCTGTCATGACCCGTGCCGCGCTGCAACTGACCGACATGCCGTACCTGTTCGTCAACGCTGGACTGCGAATCGTGCCAGATGTCCCGGTAATCGATCTCGGTGCTGCACCAGGACGTGATATTCGATACGGAAACGCTGTTTCACACGCTGATGTGATCTACGGACGTGCTGTACACATCGGCTTGCAACTCGGAAAGTTATCAGATTCTATCATCATAGGAGAGAGTATCCCTGGCGGCACAACCACAGCTCTCGGCGTCCTGACCGCACTTGGATACGATTATGGGGTTAGCAGCAGCTGGAAAGCGAATCCTCTCAAAATCAAGCGTGAGGTTGTAAGAAAAGGTATCGATGCATCCATGCTCACAGTGGATGAGGCGCGCGATGATCCGATGCATGCCATAGCATCTGTTGGCGATCCGATGATGCCGGCAGTTGCTGGATTGGTTTACGGCATAACATCATCATTGGATTGCAGCATCATTCTTGCAGGCGGCACCCAGATGATTGCGGTATTTGCGATATTGAAGCATCTCGGCATGGATACCGATAGAATCTCGATTGCGACCACGAAATATGTATATCAGGATCGTTCGTTCGATTTTGACGCGGCGATCCGCGATCTCGGATGCTGTGTTCATGTTGTCGATCCCGGATTTGCAGACTCACGTATGGATGGCTTGCGCAAATACGAGGACGGCGAGGTCAAGGAAGGGGTTGGTGCCGGTGGTGCGATGTATGTTGCAGGTATGCTCGGTGTTACCCAGAAGGAGATGCTCGATGCGGTTGAGGCGGTGTATGAGGAGTTGATGGGAGGGAATCGTTTGGGTAAACCTCGTTAAGACAGGCATACTTTATCCCCTCCCGCACCCCAGAATACGACATGGCTCGCAAGAAACTCCAGCTCGCACTCGATCTGCTGGAAACCGATCGCGCGATCCGGATCGCAAGAGAAGCCTCAGAGTGCATCGACTTAATCGAGGTTGGGACACCACTCATCAAGAGCGAGGGCATGGCTGCGATACGTGCAATCAGAGAATCGTTTCCGGATCGCATCATTGTTGCTGATATGAAGACGATGGACACAGGAGCGATCGAGGTTGAGATGGCTGCAAAATCCGGCGCAGACATCATCTCAATCCTTGGCGGTGCTGATGATTCTACGATCGAGGATGCGGTGCGATCTGCAAGAAAATATGGCGTGAAACTGATGGCTGATCTGTTGTCTGTGGATGATCCTGTCAATCGTGCAAAAAAACTCGAAGAACTGGGAATCGATTATATCTGCGTTCATGTCGGGATTGATCAGCAGATGAAGGGCATGAACGCACTGGACATCCTCAAAAAAGTAGTAGACGCGGTGAATATCGATGTTGCTGTTGCCGGTGGACTTGACCCGGGGACTGCAGCACAGGCAGCCTCTCTTGGTGCCTGTATCATCATCGCCGGGGGTGCGATCACACGTTCTGATGACGCTTCTGCAGCAGCGGCTGCGATCCGCGATGCCATCGATCGCGGATCAGTACCGGAGATGGTCAAAAAACGACCGGTTGACGAGATGACAATCGAACTGCTCAGGCAGGTATCCACACCAAACATCTCGGATGCGATGCACCGCAAAGGCGCGATGAGCGGGATAATCTCGATATGCCCGGGTCTGAAGATCGCTGGAAGAGCGATCACGGTTCAAACGCTTCCGGGAGATTGGGCAAAGCCTGTTGAGGCGATCGACTGCGCTGGCAAGGATGATGTGATTGTGATCGAGAATGGACGTGCGGATATTGCTCCATGGGGCGAACTGGCAACTCTCAGTTGCATGAACAGGAAGATCGCGGGTGTTGTGATCGATGGAGCAGTGAGAGATGTGGATGAGATCAGAGCATTCAATTATCCTATCTTTGCGCGTGCGATCGTCCCGAATGCTGGCGAACCAAAAGGGTATGGGGAGATCGGTGCGGAGATCGTGTGCGGGGGGCAGATTGTGCGAAATGGTGATTATATCGTTGGAGATGACAGTGGTGTGGTTGTGATCCCGAAGGAGAGGGCTTATGAGATTGCAAGACGCGCAAAGGAAGTTTACAAGACAGAACTTCGGATAAGAGAGGAGATAAAACGCGGGAAGTCTCTATCTGAGGTGCTGGAGCTTGCGGAATGGGAGAAGAGGTCGGTGTGAAGAAGGCATAAACAGGTTCATCAACATCCCGAAACCGAAAGCTGTTCCACCAGTACTTCCGAAACTACCGGGTTCCGAACACAATTCCCAGCCACGTCACCATCCAGCCACAATCACCTCGCAAACATCCACCGAAACTATCTAAAATCGGAACTACTGAGTTGGCACCATAATCTATATAGATTCGATCACAGCATCATATTCATTCTTCAGGGATATCCAGCAGCCACTTCCAGAGCGGCATGAACACGATCCTCCTGTCACCGATCTCCTCTTCCCTCTCGATGTCATCGGTTATGATCAGCCCCTCCGCAAGCCCAAACTCATCCATTGCCGCAACAAGCGCACTCACCTCCCGCTTCTCTGTCTCTTCATTCACAGAATAACAGACCTGGATCAGTTCCTCAACCTTCATACCATTCTTTATCACAAAATCGACCTCCCCCTTGTTCTTCCAGTAATAGATCTCTGTTTGCGATGAACGGCGCTTCAATTCTATAAATACAAGATTCTCTATCGTTCTTCCGATGTCTTCTGAAAATTTAAAGGATACTACGTTTCTAAGTCCCGTATCCACGCAGTAAACTTTCTTTGGGGACGCATGTCGTACACCTCCGGAATATGAGAATCGATCGACAAAAAAGATCAAAAAACTGCTTTCCAGATACAGAGCATAGTTCTTTACGGTATTCACGCTTCCCAGATTGAATATATTCTTTAATCTGTTGTAACTTACCGTGTTTGAGATGTTCGCCATCAAATAGTTGGCAATCTCCTGAAAGGTCTTCGTCTCTCTTATCCCGTATCTCACAAGTATGTCCCTGAAGAGTATATCGCCAAAGAGCCTGTGAAGTATCTCCTTCTCTCCATATCTCAGATACTCTGGAAAACCGCCGTCTTCAATATATTGGGAGAGGTGTTTCTCGATTTTAGCCCGCTCTTCTGTGATATACTCGAAATTTTCTCCGGGTTCAGCACCTTTGAGCCTCAAAAACTCCCTGAATGAGAAGGGGTACAATTCTTTTGCGATATGCCGTCCGGTCAGATGCGTTGCGAGTTCCCTGCTCAGCAGTCTTGCATTCGACCCGGTGATTACGAACTTGTTGCCGCGCTCATACATCCGTCTCACAAACCGTTCCCAGCCGGAGACATTCTGGATTTCATCGAAGAAGAATATTTTCTGTTCTCCATAAAGTTCAAGAAACACCTGATAAAGGAGATCAAAATCCTCTTCCGCTGAAAACGATATCAATCGCTCGTCCTCAAAGTTCAGATAATAAAAATCGCGATCGTACCATTCTGACATGATCTGTGTCAGCAGGGTCGATTTTCCAGACCTTCTCACACCGCTGATTATCAGTACGTGCGGGATTTTCAGGTATCTTCCGATCTCTTCCAGATTTTCTCGCTCTATTCCCCTGTCCTTCCTTTTTAGCTCTTCTCTCTGCTGGACAACGATCTCTTTTAGCTGTCTCTTATTCATGATTGGCGTATCTGTTTCTTGTTATACATGAAATTTTCACTGGGAATGAATGATTGGTTGAAATGTTTTCATTGGAAATGAACAGTAGTGCCCCCAGAGGTTTAAGTCACGGCTTTCGATTTTGGTCTCTTCTTCTGTCATTTCATAAACCCCAGCGACTCGATAAACTCCCTGCCCGAGATAACATCCGGTAACGTCTTCATCTCAAGCACATACGTGGTGCAAAAATCGAGCCGCCCAAGGACGCCCTCGAAATCAACAGAACCCCTGCCGGGTGCGAGATGCTCATCATACACGCCGTTGTTGTCATGCAGATGTGCCGCCTCGATCCTGTGCCCAAGAAGTTCGATGAACCGTTCAGGCGGGATGCCCGAGTGGTGGGCGTGACCGATATCAAAGGTCATGTCAAAACCGGGATGCCGGTTCAGGATATCCCAAATTGCCTCCGGATACAGCCCGAATTTGGTTATGTGCTTCTCAAAACTGTCGTTCTCAACCAGGAGTCCCGTATCCAGCCCCTGGTATGCCGCCGCGATCTCATCCAGTGACGCCCTCATGTTCTCTTCTGCCTTTGCGATGACTCGCTCATGGTACTGCTCCGGAATGTGCCCCGCGTGTATGTTCACCCATGCCTTTGAACCGACCTCTTGCAGATACTCACCCATCCCGATCACCTGATCGACGCAGGACATCCTGACTCGTTCGTTCACGCTCGCAAGGTTGAATTCCCGGCTCGGAGCATGGTACGAGATCGTGAAATCGTATTCAGAGAGAACCCGTCCCATGAGGGCAGAGTCCACCGTGCCGTATACGTAATCGTTGTCCTTTCTGATCTCGATATGGTCAAATCCGTTGGAATACAGAAAATCAATGAACTGCAGCGTGTCTTTCCCAAAACGGAGATCCAGAGCCGCTCCGATTCTTGTCATCTCACACCGCCTGCCGAATACACAACCTCCCCGCCCACAATCGTGCGTGCAACAACAGGAATTCCCATCCGTTCTGAGACGATCAGCAGATCGGCGCGTTTCCCGATCTCGATTGACCCGATCGTACCATCCATACCCACCGCCTCTGCCGGGTTCCGGGTGATCATCTTAACAGCACAGGGTAGCGTCAGAACTCCCCGCTTCCACAGGATGAATGCGGAATGCAGCATGGACCCCGGGTTATAATCCGAGCAGAGAAGATCGACGAGACCGGCATCGATCGCCTCACTGGTACTGAGGTTGCCAGACGTTGACCTGCCGAGAACAACATTCGGTGCGCCCATGGAGATGGTCATGCCGAGTTCGCGTGCCCGCCTTGCCGCGTCAAGCGTTATCGGGAACTCAGAGATGCGGGCACCGATGCTGTGGACCAGTTCCACCTTCTCCGGGCT
>PIXW01000087.1 GCA_003601535.1 ANME-2 cluster archaeon | reverse complement strand
ATATGCAATATAGTATGCGAATAACTGAAGTACGACCGATGAGAGCACAGGTGCGATCCATTGATTGGCATCAGGTATCCGGATCACATAATCCACGTATTTCTCGATCTCGGTGTCGCTCTCGTTTGCGATACCGATGACGGTTGCACCTCTTGCCTTCACTTCCTTGATGTTTCCAAGCACCTTATCATACACCGTATCCTCTGTCGCTATCGCAACCACTGGTACTCCATCATAGATCAGGGATAGCGGTCCGTGCTTCAGTTCGCCAGCAGGAAACCCCTCTGCCGGGATATATGATATCTCCTTTAATTTGAGCGCGCCTTCGAGAGCGATCGGATAGTTTGCACCTCTTCCCATGAACATACACTGATCCGCACCTGCAAACAACTCCGCGCATTCCTTAATCTGAGGTGCATCGTTTAATACACGCTGGATATTACCGCTCATCTGCTTCAGTTCATAAACAAACTCGTTCACATCCGCTGTCGATAACACCTTTCTCTGCCTGCCAAGTTGCACTGCAAGGAGCAGCAGAACAGCAAGCTGCGATGTGAATGATTTAGTAGCAGCAACCCCGACCTCAGGTCCTGCCCTTGTGAATATGCACTGGCTCTCACGCGTGATGCTGCTGCCAGGCACATTGACGATGCCAAGTTTCTTACACCCTTTTGATTCGGATTCCCTGATCGCTGCGAGGGTATCAGCAGTCTCCCCTGACTGCGTGATCGCTATCACAAGATCGCCGCAATCAAGAATCGGGTCGGTATATCTGAATTCAGATGCGATCTCGACATCGACAGGGATGCGGGCAAACCGCTCGATAACGTATCTTCCGAAGAGCCCGGCATGGTACGAGGTTCCACATGCGATGATGGTGATTCTCTTCACATCTGACAGTGTCAGACCGAGATCGACCCCATCTGCTGATATCCGCCCTGAAAACGTCTCTCTGATAATATCTGGTTGTTCAAATATCTCTTTTAGCATGAAATGCTCGTACCCGCTCTTCTCTGCAGATTCCGGATCCCATTCGATCATCTCGATCTTCTTCTCGACAGGAACTCCTTTCAGGGTTGTGATGCTGATCCCATCCTTTTTTATTGTGCCAATCTCTTCATCATCCATGAAAATTACGTTTTTTGTATATTTCAGAATGGCAGAGACATCGGATGCTACAAAAAAACCACCATCGCCGAGTCCAAGAACAAGAGGACTGTCCTTTCGTGCAACCACGATTTTATCAGGATCGTCTGCGCTGACTGCTGCAAGTGCATACGACCCACGAACCACGGATAACGCATTTTGTACTGATGATTCAAGATCACCATCATAATATTCCTCGATCAGATGCGGAAGTACCTCTGTGTCGGTTTCCGATCTGAATTCATGTCCTGAATCGATTAATTTACCCTTAATTTCTATATAGTTCTCGATGATCCCGTTGTGAACAACAGCGATACTGCCTGTGCAGTCGCAGTGCGGATGTGCATTTTCAGATGACGGCTTCCCATGCGTTGCCCACCGCGTATGACCGATACCGGTGCACCCCTTGATATCAGGGGCGATCGATCTCAGATCGTCAACGCTTCCCCGTGTTTTGAATGTCTCAACACTCTCGTTCATTATGGCGATGCCGGCAGAATCATATCCACGATACTCCAGCCTCTTCAGAAGGTTGAACAGAACAGGCATGGCTTCGGATGTACCGAGATATCCAACAATGCCGCACATATTACACCATGAATCTATACCACCAGCGCATGGGATGGCATCTGCTTCGTTATTACGGTACCTGTTCCGATCCTGCACTCTGTTCCGATCAATGTACCGGCAGCGGTCGAGACGTCGCATCCGATTATGTTATTATCCCCGATCACGGTGCCGAGTTCATCTGCACGATACAACATCTCTTCCAATTCTATTAACAGATCCTTTCCACTCTCTGTGATGAAATGGCTATCGATGAGATTGTTCTCTCCGATGATGGAATTCTTTATGGTGCTCTGTGAACCGATGTATACGTTATCAAGGATCACGCTGTTCCTGATGTATGTGAACGGCTCGATCGTGACATTGTTTCCTATGGATGTTGATGGGCTGATAACCACATTCGGACCGATGTCGCAGTCTCTTCCTATGACAGCAGGACCCATGATATGCGAACCTTCCCTGATGATCGAATCGCTACCAACAGTCACCTCACCGCGGATAGTGCCATCGACCGTTCCATGTACCGATCCATGGATATCCTCAAGAATCCTTGCGTTCACATCGAGCAGATTCCATGAGTGCATCACATCCATCCATGTGTGATCCGTTCGGTATGCATGCACATCATAGCCGGAATCGATCATCCGCTGTATCGAATCAGTGATCCCAAATTCACCGACATCGGACTGCAGCGTATCCTCGATCGCATCAAAGATGTCAGGACCAAATATATAGATACCGGTATTGATATTGTAAACATCCTTCAGTGCCAGACCCTCGACGATCCTCTCTGCCTTTTCATTCTTTTCCATAACCAGCGCGTATCCAGTGGTGTCCGCCCTGGTTGCTGTCAGGATCGATGTTTCTTTTGTATGTTTCTTTGTGATGTCCGCAATCGTCTTCGCGCTGACAAGATTGTCCCCATTCAGTACAAGAAATTCATCCCCTACAAGATTTTTTACCTGTTTTATGGCATGAGCAGTACCAAGTTGTGTTTTTTGCTCCACATATTTGATGTGCACATCAAAATCCTTTCCATTGCCGAAGTAATTCATGATGCGCTCCTTCGCATACCCGACAACCATGATAATGTCCACGATACCACTGTCATGCAGCGCATTTACCACATACTCGATCGTTGGCTTGTTTGCGATCGGAAGCATCACCTTCGATCTCGTGAATGTCAGTGGTCTGCACCGTATTCCTTCGCCCGCAGCAAGAATAACCGCCTTCATCAATGATTATCTACCGGTCTCTATTTTAAGTATATCGTCATAATCGATCGAGACTTTTTCCAGACCTTCCGGTCACCATAATTCCTGGCAGTTCTCTCTTCTTGAGGGGTGGAGAACCTGACTTCTCCGCGCCACCATAAACCGCAACGCAGAGCACGTCGAGAGTTGGAAATGTATCGTCTCCGCGGTAAACAGATGCAACCAGAAGAGAATACTTCTTGTCTTCCGGACTTTTATGGACGCATCTAGTCTGGTATAAGCCCCTCTCCACTGAAAACCCGCACAGCTTCCGAAAGCGTAAGATCCTCGGGTGGAACGATCAGATCAGATTCCATAATCACATCCGGGTCAAGAGGCTTTCCGTTCGTCCTTACCATCGATATGAATTCCTTCAACACCTCTCTGAACCCTGTCTCGTCACCAGATTCGAGCAATCCCACGATCTCATTGTCAAGTTTATTCAGATCGTCAAGCAGATCGGCGCTCACCTCATACTGCCCCTCGTTCATGATTCTTATGATCATTGTCCCATCTCCGCTTTCAGTCTTGCGAGTTCGTCATCCACGCCGGTCGTGGTCTTCATCTTTCTGAGTTCTCGTTCGACCTCATCCGCTCCACCGATCTCATCGAGCGCTCCGAGTTCGACCATCTCATCGAGAGCATCAGACTTTGCACGCATATTCTCGGTTTTTTCTTCAGCACGCTCAATCGCAAACCCCACGTCAGCCATCTCCTCCGAAATTCCGGTAACTGCCTCCTTCACCTTCACCTGTGCTTCAGCAGCGGTGTACTGCGCTTTTATCGTCTCTTTCTTCGTTCTGAATGCTTCTATCTTTGCTGAAAGTTTCTTTTCGGTCTCAACGAGTTTCTGCTGCTCCATCTCCTGCTCACTTATCTGCGCAGTGAGATTTTCGATCTCGATCTCATTTGATCTCTTCCGCTCGAGCACGAGACGTGCAAGGTCGTCCCTGCCACCATTGACGGCTTCTCTTGCCTGTGCATCGAGTTTCTGGATGTTCTGCTGGAGTTTTGCTCTCTGGAGCTCAAGCCGTTTCTTTGCGGTGATGACCGTGGCTATGCTGCGTTTCACCTGCTGAAGAAGTTCCAGTTGTTTCTGATACGAGTAGTCAAGCGTCTCTCTTGGATCCTCGTATCGATCAAGAAGTTTATTTGCTTTGGATTTTACCACAAGTTCCATCCGTTTGAATAATCCCATGATCTCTACACAGCGATCAGATGATATAAAGATGTTGTTACATGATGGCTTTAACAATTTTATAGATAATATATATTAATATTGCGATGATTATTACCTTTGCTATTCCGAACATGAACCGTAGAAAGCTATAGATCAACATAACTATAATAACAGCAAATATGATCTGGATGATATCGCTCCATTTTATGCCGAAATTGTTTCGCATCAGGATGATTTAGGATTACAGCGGTTAAAAACTTTTCTGATACATCTCCCTCATCTTCAGGGAATCGATATCAAGAATCGGAGATTCTGACACGATGGTCGAGCAGTATCTGCGCTCTGCAACCACTCTTGCAAGAATGGAAAAATCAGGACCGAGACCCTCTCCACGCATGCAGTGGTGTTTCTCATCCCCATTCTCAAAATAAACATCAGTGAAATGACTATGCAAATATCTGGCAGCATCCCTTCCAGGCGCATCCGCAACCGCATCGAATACCATCTCAAAACTTCTATGTCAGTACTGTAATGGTCTTCTAATAGGACGATGAACAAGGACGCGATTGACCAGTTCAAGCGTGAGAACGAGTCGCTTAAGGCATGCATAAAGGAACTCGAAGCTAAACTGGCTATTCAACTTTAATCAGGAATCGTCACATTTTAATCAGACGTCTACCGATCGAAAAAAAGACGAAAACATGTATCCCGATCAGCACCAGTTGGCTGGGCTTGATCGGAATCGGAGACTGCCACTCTCCGATCATACATACGGCTGTTAGCAGCACCAGCAAAAAAAGAATGAACGATGCTGCGAAGAACATCATTGCGATCTGACGCGATCGCCTGCGCACGAATACCCGGAGCGATCCAATGATTTTGTTCTTCACAACCTTACTCATGTATATGCTCCATGTTGTGGTATGCAGCCACATATTGAAAACGATTACTCTCTGGTAAACACGATATTGTTCACCTCATGCGGGTCAATGTGGCACTGGCTGCATTCAGGATAATCCTCATGCACATTATATATATCTTTATGCGGTGATCCATGGCAGGACTCGCATGTGGGCAGATACCGGTGCTCTGGATGGCAGTAAACACAACCCAGATCATTGTGCTTTGTATCGCTTTCGCGTAATCTGGCATCGACCTCTTCGTGACATGCCGCACAGATATCTCGCGCAGTGTCGGCAGGTAATTCTATAACTGCCGGATCATGTGCAGGATGGCATCCGGTACAATCGTTATTATGTGTCATACTCTGTGTGTGTGGGGTATGACAATCCACGCATTCGGGAATCTGTTTATGGGTTGTGTGGCAGTATGCGCATTTCAGACTGCTGTGCCTGGTGCTGCTCTGTGCAAGTTCGGTGTTCACCGCCTCATGACAGATAGCACACTGTTCATTTGATACGGTTGCAGGATATTCGATCTCCTGTGGTCTATGTGCAGGATGACAGTTCAGGCAATCGTTGTATGTCAATTCCGCACTGTGTGGTGCGTGACAGATGGTACAGATCTCAATCTGTCCGTGAACATTGTGGCAGTAAACACACTTCAGATTAGCATGTCTGCCATGATGAGTCGAGAATTCTTCAAATTGTTGTGAATGACACTGAGAACAGAACTGTTCGAGACGTGGGCTTGAGATATTGCTCATAGGATTGTGTGCATCGTGGCACTCGGTACAGTTTCGGAGTTGTGTGCCGTGAACCAGTTCATGGCAATCCGTGCAGTTGGGCTTGATAATCCGCTCGGTGTGGCAGACAGTGCACTTCATATCATGCTTGTTGCCCAATTCCGATGGCATTGAACCGGCCCGCACATCCGAAGCATTCATCTCCTGAAAATCCGGAGCCGTTTGGATGGTTGAAGCGTTGGGTTCTTCTACAGGGGCAAGACACCCGGACCCAAGAATAAGCAACAGCATGATACTGATCCCGAACAATGTGCTCTTCATTGAAATCATTGTAGTACCTAGACTGATTCAGTGCTTTAAAGAACCTCTCTTTCTCAGGAGTGTAAGTAACAACCAGACTTCAACAGGTCCGGTGGTGATGATTGCAGCATGATCGCCCATCTCAAGTCCTGTGGTGTCGATTGTAGAGTCAAACTCTTCTGCCTGCTCGTCGAATGCGCCGTCGATCGGTACGACTGCCGTACCTCTTCCGGATGGACCTTCCTTGCCGATAAAATCCCACAGATCGCCTGGCGATGGTTGGTCTGCCTCGTGTCCGTTACCACCACCGTGACATGCCCGGCAGCGTACGTTATTTGGATGATATGATGAACTCACGACTTTCCAGAGTGTTGGCGTGTCCATGACCTTATGCTCCTATCAACAATACAAAATTTAATTTGAAGTTTATAATGTTTTCCTTCTTTAGGGCTGTCAGCATGGCTTTTGATGCTGGATACACCCAATCAAACTTTACAGTCCATCTCAACCATTCCTGAAATTTTGATCACGCGAACTGTAACGCATCAGAAAACCGAAGCAAGGATTGAAAATTCCGCTTACGCCCTCTCAACAACCAGCGTGAGACCATCCACATCCACGATCACCACCTCTTCTCCTTTTTGGACCGGCTCTGTCGATGAAGCCTTCCAGATCTCACCATGAACCTTCACCATACCCTCAGGATCGATATCAGTCTCTGCTTTAACAGTCCTGCCAATCAGTTCTTCCCGTCCTGTTGTCGGTTTCTGCATCTTCGTCTTCAGAACAAGCCCGAGACCGAGAACGATGATCGCAGCAGAGAGGATCGCTGCAATAAACACGGTGCGTCTGAAATCGCTGATCCATCCGACTGGCAGGAACGGTTCCTGCGGGAACATGAGCGCACCGAGAATCAGGCATACGACACCGCCAACCGTTAATACGCCAAATGTCGGTGTGAGCACCTCTGCTACGAAGAGTATTATTCCTGCTACTATCAGTATCGCTCCGAATGCGCTGACCGAGAACAATCCCATGCCGTAGAGCGCAAGTATCATCGATATCGCTCCGATCGTCTCAGGAACATACGTTCCCGGAGCTTTGAGGCCATAGATGATCCCGTACAGCCCGATCAGAAAGAGTACAAAGGCTATCTGCGGGTTGCTGAGCAGATCGATGATCGATGTCGCAAACCTCGGTTCCTGTTCGATAAAGATCGCATTCTTCGTGCGCATAGTTATCGATCTGCCGCTCACATTCACGGTTCTGCCATCCACAGCACTGGCGAGATCGTGTCTGCCGGATGCAATGACATCGATCACGCTCTGGTTCAGTGCCTCTTCTGCGGTCAGCGATAATCCCTCTGTTACGAATTTTCCTGTTACCTCAGCTGGCCGATTCCGGTTCTCAGCGATTCCACGCATCCGGGCGGCGTATGCATTGACGGTCTTGTTCTCGACCGGTGTTATGCCAGTTGGCGTTATTGCAATCGGTGTTGCTGCTCCTGTTGCTGTGCCTGGCGCCATTGCAGCGATATGCCCTGACATAAGGATGAATGCGCCAGCAGAGAATGCCCGCGCACCCTGCGGCACGAACGTGATCACAGGTATCCGTGAACGCTCTATCGCAGACACGATTCCATCCATCGATGTGACCAGCCCGCCAGGCGTATCGAGTTCGATTAACACCGCGGCGGCATTGATCCCGGATGCATGATCGATACCGCGGGCAATCTCCATCTCTGTACCTGCTGTGATCATGTCATGCACACCGATCACATAGATCACTGGCTGGGGTGCGCAGCATACTGGCATGGACAGAACCAGCAGTATGAGTGCCAGAAGAATTGGAGTGCGTTTCATCACAATCTTATCATGTACTTTACCGCAGATGGGTCAGGGAATCTTTCATCATCCCTTGCGCCCTCTGCGATCTCGGTGGTGAACAGATACCCTGCTTTTGTTCTTATTCTTCCTCTTTCTTATACCCAAATGCGCCCATCAACTCCATTGGCAGCGGAATCACAACGGTTGTTGCCTTCTCCTCGGTTGCATCCTTGATCGTCTGAAGCGTTCGAATGAAGAGAGCACCTGGCTCTTTATGCAGTATCTCTGCCGCCTCTGCCAGTTTGAGTGATGCCTGCTTCTCTCCTTCCGCATTGATGACCCGTGCCCTCCGGTTCCTCTCTGCCTCTGCCTGTGATGCCATCGCACGCTGCATCGCCTCTGGCAGTTCAACATCCTTGATCTCAACCGCTGAAACCTTGATCCCCCATGGATCGGTAGCCTCATCGATGATCTCCTGCAGCCTCTTGTTGATCTTATCCCGCTCGGAGAGAACCTCGTCCAGTTCAACCTGCCCGACAACACCGCGGAGCGTCGTAAGCGCCATCTGTGCTGTTGCAGCCGGATAGTGCTCAACCTGCACCACCGCTTTACTCGGATCCATCACACGGTAATACACCACAGCATTCACACGCGTTGTTACGTTATCCTTGGTGATGACCTCCTGCGGCGGGATATCGAGCACAATCGTCCTCAGATCGATCTTCCTCATCGTCTCGAGTATCGGGATGATGAAGAATAGTCCAGGTCCTCGTGCGCCGACCAGCCTTCCGAGCCTGAATATCACGCCACGCTCATATTCCTGAACGATCTTTACAGCGCTTGCAAGCACGATCACCACTAGAATCACTACTGGTATCAAATATTCCATAATATCACCGGTTGTTAATAGTCTCTTGCGTCTTATAAGGATTTGTGCGGATTGAGCTTACCAACTTACCAATTGAACGAAGGGAGAGCGCTTAAGTATGCACACATTAAAAAGATCACGGGTTCTCATGGAAAAGATGAAAATAAAAATATTAATTATTTTATTAATTCTATCCACTCCAGTATACGCCACCACCGAGATTGCGGTACACCATGCAGATTACGATGGCTGTGTGCTCCTGGTAATCGATGGTCTCGGCTCATCATACTGCTATCCGGAACTCACACCTCATGCGCTGGATCATTCAAAACTTGGCAGAGCATCCTGCACGAACCTCTTAGCGATCGCAGATAGCGGCATGCGTGTTACCGATGTGCGTGCTCAGGTAACTGGTACACGTCAGGGCTACCCGGTCATTGTGACCGGATGTTCGAACGCAACCCCGGAGATGGTTGCAAGCGGCACAACGATCTTTGATATCGCACATGAAAATGGATATTTTTGTACAGGCGTTATGGAGAATGGGGATTTTGATGAAATGTGCGACGAACTTGATACAATCATGCATATTCAAAATAAATCGATCAAAAACCCTGAAATCAGCATCGATACCCATCCATACAGCCACGAAGATATTTCGAGGAATATCAGTGAGTTGATGGCGGAATGGAGCAATATCACAGAGTATATTGGCGATAAAGAGAGTGTCAAGCGGTATATCGCATACAATGAATGGGCGGTAGACGCATCGGATGCGATCATACGAGATCTGTGCGAAGACGAGACCCCATTTATCATGATCGTCAATCTCGGTGCTGTTGACTCTGCCGGACACAATCTCGGAGCATCCGGATATCTCGATGTGATCGATGGTACGGATGAGGCGGTCATGAAATTATATCAGAGATGTGTAGATCATCATCTGCTGTTCATACTGACCGCTGATCACGGCATGGGATTTTCCGCATCTGGTGCGGCTCATGGTGGACACGCCTCAGAGAAGTATGCGAAGCATCCAGAAAGCCAGTTGATACCGCTCGTATTCAGTGGCAGCGGAGTCGCAGCAGGGATCATCGAGTCCGGAGGACAGGAAGACATCGCACCAACACTGCTCCGTCAGATGGGTATGCCTGATATCTCGTGCGATGGAAGTCCGCTTCCAGTCGGCAGGTATGCGGATCTGCGTGTGATAACAGATCCGGATGCTGATGTGGAAGTTCGTGGCTGCGGCGGTGTCATCAGAGGGACTTCGGATTCGGAGTTCCTGTTCAGAGGTCTGGATGCGAACTGTAATTACACGGTTCTGGTGACCGGGGACGGAGAGACCGATGAGTATGAGATATTTCTTGATTCTGATCGTGTTGTTGATTGTTCTGCCGCTGGAAGGGCTATAGTGTCAGATCCTTATGAGCAGGTAGAGAAGACGCAGAAGAACGATCAAAAGAACGTGCTGTGGATTGCTGTGCCGATTATCATGATAAACCTTGTCGGGATACTGTTGATCATAAAAATCATGAGGGAATGATCCATGAAAACAATCACAGACATCAACAAAAAGATAGAAGAAGGCAACGCGGTCGTGCTGACAGCAAAAGAACTCTGCGACATCGTACGATCCGGAAGATCCATCGGTGTCGATGACGTCGATGTCGTCACAACAGCAACCCGCGGGATTATGAGCGGAACTCTCGCGATATTGTCCTTTCCTGTTGCTGATCCCGGCGTCTTCTCCCACGCAGAGCACGTTTATCTCAATGGCGTGCCAGCACACGCTGGTCCATGCCCGAACGAGCATCTCGGCATAATCGATGTGATCGTACACGGAACAGCGCAGAGAGATGGCAGATACGGGGGCGGGCACCTCTTCCATGATCTGGTCGAGCATAAGGATATCGAGGTGGTGGTCAAATCTCCTGAGAAGGAGATTACAACAACGATTGATATCGATCGGATGCCATTCGCACGCATGATCACAACCCGCAGCGCATATCGAAACTACGTGGCATTCGTAAATCCAGGAGAGCCGCTTCCCACAATCTTCTCTGTTGCGGATTTCAGCGGGAATTGTAGTGGAGCAGTGTTCGCTGGCTGCGGCGAGATCAACCCGCTCGAAAAAGACACTGGCACGATCGGGATCGGTACAAGAATCCTTATGAACGGCGCTGCCGGATACGTGATTGGAGAGGGTACGAGAAGCACTCTTAATCGGCGGAATCTGTCTGTGCTGTCGGACATGCATGAGATGGACGGATCATACATAAGCGGGTTTGTCACATCGGCAGGTCCTGACGTCATCAATTCTCTGGCAGTGCCGATACCGGTTCTAAACGAAGAGATCCTGTCCGGAGCATCCCGGCTGGATAGCGAAATCGAGCTCCCTATAATGGACATCCGCACAAGAGCAGAGATCGGAAGAACCGATTATTCGCAGGTCTGGCATCATGACCTTTCGGTAATATATGATCCGTCAGGATGCAGTAACTGCGCTAAATGCAGTGTGGTATGCCCGACCGGTGCATTTGATGGCAGTGAGATCGATCGTGATATCTGCTGCAACTGCGGGCACTGCGTATCCACATGCACAGGTAGAGCATTCACTGCCGAAATGGGGACGATTCCACTGCACAACAGGGATATTCCGATCATCCTGCGCCATTCAGACCGGAAGAGAGCAACGAGACTGGCAGATGAACTGAAAGAGATGATCGAGAATGGATCGTTCCTCCTGACCGAACCAATCAGACAACTGGCAGAATCATGAACCAAAAAAAGATCATCCTGACCGTACTGTTCCTGCTGATCATAGCGCTCCTCATAGTGCCAGTACATGCGTCGGACAGTCAGACCATCGAGTTTTTCTATGAAATGGGATGCAAAAATTGCGAAAAAGCAAGACCGATCCTGAAAGATTTCGCTTCTGAAAACAACCTCTCGATTGTGGAATATGAGATCAGCAGTCCATCCGGCATCGAAAAGATGGACAGATATGGAATCTACGTGGTTCCCGCAGTAGTGATCAGTGGTCAGGTCATCTCTTATTCGGACTATGGAGGAGATCCCGGCACACTCAAGGATCTGCTCAACCAGAGCATGCACAGAACACAGGTCAGCCAGAACCAGACGCAGATCAGCAATCAGACAGATCAGGCGAATCAAACAGACCAGACACGGACACGACAACCGCCGATCAAACTATCTGTTCCGGCAGTCTTTGTTGCCGGGCTGATCGCCGGATTTAACCCCTGCCTGCTCGCGATACTCGCATTCATCACATCGGTCATGCTCTCAAGCGGGAGAACGAATAAACGGATGCTGTGGATGATACTGGTCTTCTGTGCAGGCATATTTATCACATATCTTGTCGCTGGCTTCGGACTGCTCGAGATGGTCGGGCATACAGAGGGCACGCGGGGAATACTTGAGGGCATATTGATCGGTATTATTGTGTTGCTTGGAATATGGCACATCTACGACGCATATCATGTCAAAAAATATAACACATCCTCATTCAGGACATCCGGATCCATAATGCGATCCATCGAGAATCTGGTCCAGAAAGAGAGTGTGCCTGCAATATTCTTGCTCGGAGTCCTCTTCTCTCTTGTCAAAGCACCGTGTGTTGGCGGTATGTACATTTTGATACTGAACACGCTGCTGAGGGATGGGGGGATATGCAGTGCACTCTATCTTGGCGTGTATAATCTGGGAGTGATCTTTCCGGTGCTTGCACTCGGGCTTGCGATCACGTTCGGGATGCAGCCGGAATCCGTGAATCGATACAAGGATGAGCATCGGGGTTTGATCCGGTTCGTAACAGGAGTGCTACTCCTGGCGATTGCGGTGCTGATGGAGATCGGGATGGTGTGAGTGGGTGGTGGTTGGCCAAATTAATGTATATTGCGCCTGCGGATGCGCAGCTAGGAACTTATGAGCATACGGTTAATGCAACTGCAACCGCTGGCATACCCTTTCCGCCTTCCATCATTAAAGAGGGGATCGAAACAGAACTGATTCCAGAGTTCTCGACTATCGCATCGCCGTGCCAGTAGTAGCAGTGATTGGACTACTCCTTCTGATGCGCAGAAGAAAACAATAAGACAGGTTGCGAGGCTCCAATCTCGCAACCAGTATCTTTTTCTCGGATGCTCCCACCCTTGAGCGCAAGCATCTGAACTCACGACTTTGCTCACCAACCCCACCACCTGCTCGACACAATCAAAAATCGCACCGGCAATCACATAACAGACGCTTCCACCGGCATGGCACGTTTCACCGCACGCTCAAGTCGTGGCAAAAATCCACTGTTCACATTAAGAATCTCCAGCCAGATGGGTTCGCTATCCTCTGAAAAGCCAACGATCATATCATCCATCCCGGTCTCATAAGCAAGTTTCTTATCAGACAGTATAACCGTTGCAATGTCCACGTCCCTGTCGTATCTGATTTTTAACTTTTATTCATCTCAAGAATCAGATCAATGATCCTTCTGGTACTGCAGAGCTTGTCCGTGTTCGTTTTCTCGATCCGGACCACTTCGGCATCGAAACCACGGTTTACCAGTTCTGCTTTGAGATCGTGAAGATCGAAACACTGGTCAAACCCGAGCGCTATGATATCCGGTCTGATCTCAGACAGCGGCTCAAATATATCTCTTTCGCTCCCGAGAACCGCATGATCCACCACCCTGAGCGCACGTACCATCTCGAGACGGTGCGCATCAGGAAGTACCGGCGTTGGTTTGTGCTTTATCATGCTCGCCCGTGCAACGATGACATACAGTTCATCGCCGAGAGCAGAAGCCTGCGATAGATAGAACAGATGTCCCGGGTGCAGAATGTCGAATGTCCCGGTTGCAAGTACTCTGGTCATCGCTCTTGCTCCGGCAGTCCTGAAATCCGGTCAAAGATTTCGCTTGCGATCACGGATTTCGCACCACTGACATGGTCGATTCCGTGGTCGTTGTCGATGATCCACACCTCGCCATCCTCACGACCCATGCTCTTTACGGTATTTGCGACGACCATATCCAATCCATAGCGGGTCATAGCCTCTTTCGCACGTTTGATCAATGTATCACCTGAAGCAGTCTCCAGCTTGAATCCGACAACCGTGATCTCAGGATACGTGCTTCGCACTGCCTCAAGCAACTTCTCTGTCGGGCGGAGATTGAGCGTCAGTTGAGCGCCTGATTCTATCTTATCGCGAGACGGATCGAGCGTGTAATCCGAGATCGCAGCAGCACTGAGCAGGATATCATATCCCTTTTCAAGCTCGTTTATGACCGCATCGATCATATCCTCTGCGGTCTCCACATAAATCTCCTGAATGCCAGTAAAACCAGTGTGCCCGCGATGCACGAGTGTCACATCCGCACCACGCCGGAACGCCTCAAAAGCGAGTTCGGTCCCCATCTTTCCCGATGCCCTGCTCGTAATCATGCGTACCGGATCGATCGGTTCTGCGGTTGCTCCGCCAGTGATGATCACACGCCTGCCGTCAAGCGCAGAACCGCTGAGCGTGCGCTCGACCCATCTCACGATATCATCACTGCCTGCGATCTTTGCTTTTCCTTCCTCGATCACAGGACCCACGATCGTAACTCCGTTCTCCAGCAGTATCTCGATATTTGCACGCACGATTGAGCTGTACATATCCATACACATGGCAGGTGCGATCACAACAGGCATCCCTGAGCCGATTGCAGTCGCCGCAAATATCGAGACGAGCGTATCCGGGATGCCGTGTGCGATCTTTCCGATGGTTGCTGCTGTGCACGGTGCGATCAGCAGTAGATCACCGGAGCCGCCGTCAGCACAGTATTCCACCCATGGGACCCTGCCGGTCCACCTGGTGATCACAGGATTGCCGGTTGCGCACTCGACCGCATCCGGATGGATGATGCGCTGCGCTCCCTCTGTCATGACACCCTGCACCGTTGCGCCGCGGCGGATCAGTTCATGCGCGAGTTCGATTGTTCGCACAGCAGCGATGCTGCCAGTGATGCCGAGCACAACCGTCTTCTTTGCAAGCGTTTCAGTGCTCACACAAACCACCTCGTCTGCAAATAACAACCGTCACCGATCAAGTTCGATCACCATATTTTTCTCATCGAACGTTGCAGCATAAAAGCATAAATAACCATCGGGCAAGAACGAGGTTGTTTACGATTCTGTTTGTGTATCTGAATGTTGTCAATAGTGAATGTCACAGTAGGGTGTCACAGTCCAAGAAATTCTTTTATGAGTTTGGGGACTCCGGAAGGTGGTGGGTGGAGTATAAATTATCTCTCCGGTGAGCGAGTTCACCACATAATTCTGAACTTCTCTATACTTTCCTGGCTCAAGAGTTCCTCCCCTGACATCCTTGACTAAAATTTTATGAATCTTCTTTATTAAATCTTCTGTTATCTCTGATCTTTTACCCAGATACTCCGAGACAAAGTCCATCGCCTCACCCTTCCTTGAGTCTCGAGAAGCGAATTGTTTAATCTATTGGTGATCGTAAACTTTGGATTAAACATCAGTCGCAACCCTCCACCACCCTCACCCAACTCATGTCCTCGACTGTCTTCATAACTTTTCTTCCCTCTCGATGGTCCTTTCGATCTCGCTCTTCAACAAAGGAATGTCATCTTCTACAGTATCCCAGACCGCACCCAAATCCACGCCAAAGTAACCATGTATCAGCTTATCCCTCATCCCTGCAATATCTTTCCATGGTATGTGCGGATATTTTTCTCTGATCTCATCAGACAGTCTTTTGGTGGCTTCTCCTATGATCTCAATCTGTCTTATCACGCCATCCTGAATCAGGTGATTATCCATAAAATCTTCATAACCCACGCCCTGTGTGTATTCCTCAATTCGAGATATGGCATCCGATGTGTGCTTTAAATATACAAGATCATCCTTTTTCACCCGTAAATCACCTCCATCTCACTTTTGATTCTATCAATCAGGTATGGGCTTATGGATTTTTCGGTTAATAAATCTACTTTAATGCTTAATGCAACAGACAGTTCTCTTTCTATCCTTACAAGATCAAGAAGGCTCTTTCGCTCTGAGAATTCCACAAGAATGTCGATGTCGCTCTTGTCTGTTAATTCTCCTCGCACGATGGAGCCGAAGAGCGATGCTTTCTTGACTCCGTGGGGTTTGAGGGTATTCAGGATTTGTTTCTTTATTTCTTCGATCTGGTCGGTCATGCCCCGCCTCTGTTGGATTTGTTCATTGGTATGGTTGGGTATGCGAGGAGCATTCGCAAGCTTACATCTTCTCCATGATTTCGAGAAATTCCTTGTCTTCTTCGAGAATTTCATCAATCTCCTTCAATGCCTGTTCTTTGGGCACTTTTATCGTTCTTATAGTTCCATCTTCCGACAGCACAAATCTACTAAACGTTTCCATCTTCAAGCCTCCTATAGATCCATTCAATCAATTCTGGATATGAAATCTCGTTATTGGCTATTTTAAGCGATATATAGACCAGCCCACTTATCGGCGTGTCGAGTTTGAGATTGTTTTGCTTCAGGAATAATTTCATGGTTTCTGTAGCGGTTCTTTTATTTCCATCAACAAATGGGTGGCTTTGAATGAGTTCGTACCAGAAGATCGCAGACACGGTTGCAACCTGTCGTTTATAGTCCTTCTTTTGAGTTTTCGACTCTATCCTTGTTATGAGGAAATCTATTGATCCGGGATTTAAAATCGCACCGCCAAGTTTTCTGTTTATGGTAACTATGTCATCTGAAGATGGTATTATGATTTCAGCCATGCTTCTCCTTTTATCTCCTGAAATCTGTCTTTTAGGTCTGGTAAATTATCTATTACGACCCGCCACACCCTCAAAAGACTCACGCCAGCATATCCATGTATAAGCACATCCCGCATTCCTGCAATCTCTCTCCACGGGATATCCGGATACTGTTCTCTGAAATCCACTGGTATATTCTTTATCGCCTCGCCTACGATCTCAAGACGTCTTATAACTGCGTCCTGGATCTGTGTATTTTCATAGAACTCTTCTTCACCGAGTCCATCTGTATATTCCTCCACCTTATCGATGCATTCAAGTACGTCGTCGATATAAACCCGCACATCCTTTTTCACAGAATCACCACCTGCTCTTTGAGGATTCTCTCCCTGATAGATGGCTTGATAGCGCAGTACTCTACTAAGTCCACTTTTCTACCAACCCCTTCTTCAATCTCCAGTTTGATCCCGACGAAGTCCAGTAAGCTGATATTCTTTTCAATCTCTACCAGTACGTCGATGTCACTGTCTTCTTTCATCTCTCCCCTCACTATGGATCCGAATAATCCACCTCTCTTCACGCCGTGCTTTTTAAGCACTTTTACGATCTTATCTTTTATCTCTTCTATCTGGTCGTTCATGTTTTATCCTTCGATTTAATTTATCCAGTGGTTGGATTTATTTTTCGGTATATCCTATCGCTCATTTTACAAACCCATCTCATTACTCATCTGTTTTCAAAGAATGAACGCAATTTTAGCATCGTCTGGCAGCCCTCCACGCGGACCT
>PIXW01000086.1 GCA_003601535.1 ANME-2 cluster archaeon | reverse complement strand
GGCGATTTTATGATATAATGTTAACTCAACGGTATGCCTGTGCTATTAGAGGGCTGTGGTTGCCGGTCCCGTCGAACTGGCATCACTATTAAACAGTGTCAGTATGAGTATCGATGCATGAAGATTCTCGTTGTGACCGGAAGACTCGCACAGCAGACGGTCAGAGCAGCAGTAGATGGAAGTGCGGATGTGCTAGTTCTTGATATCGACGTTGCAGCATTCATAACACCGGGGTTGATGAGACCATCGCTGCCTGCTGCAGAATATGATATGATCCTTGTTCCGGGTCTCGTATCAAGCGATTTCACCGACCTTGAAGACGAATGCAAAACATCGATCCGTCTCGGACCGAGGCATGCTTATGATCTGACATCGGTACTTTCATGCGTGGATGAACTTGAACTATCAAAAACAATCCCTGCCGATGAGTTTTTATCAAAAAAAATGCGGGAAGATGCTTTTTTGTACATAGAAGAGCATGAAAGAACTGCTGAACCGGCATTTGAAATCTGCGGCAGGAAGATCGGCGGAAACTCGACGATGAAGGTGATGGCAGAGATCGTTGGCGCGACCAGGATGTCAGAAGAGCAACTGAGAACGAAGATACACAAATTCGAGGAGAAAGGCGCAGACATCATAGATCTTGGCGCTGCAATGGATTCCAGTGTTGATGATGTCATAAGATCGGTCAAAATCGCAAAAAAAACAACAAATCTTCCGGTAAGCATAGACACTCTGCATTCGGATCTTATTATTGCTGGAATTAAGTCAGGAGTCGATCTTGTACTGAGTTTGAATTCAGGTAACATCGACGCTGTGAAGGATGCGGTTATAGAACATGAAACAGCGGTTGTGATCATTCCGGATCAGGGAGATCACGAGTCGCTGTTTCAGAATATCGAATATGCAAGAAATCTCGGCATTACGAAGATCATCGCAGACCCTGTACTCGATCCTGTTGGACATGGAATCGTTGAATCGATATGCAGGTACAGGGATTTCCGGAAAAAGGATGAAACGACCCCACTGTTCGTTGGCATCGGCAATGTCGTCGAACTGATCGATGCCGATTCTGTGGGTGTTAATGCGGTGTTAGCAGGGATTGCATCCGAGCTTGGTGCGGATATTCTGTTCACGCCAGAATACAGCGATAAGGCGCGCGGGAGTATTGCAGAACTCGTGGCAGCATCGCAGATGATGGTGATCGCATCCGAGAGGGAGAGTTCACCAAAGGATCTTGGCATCGATCTTCTCATTCTGAAAGAGAAACGATATCTTCCGGACGTAGAAATTCCGGAAAAATTCATTTTTGCTTCTGAAAAATCAAAATGGGCTTTAGACCCCGCCGGCTGCTTCCGCATCGAAATTTCAAGAGAGAAAAAGGCGATCATCGTGACTCATGAGCGAGCAACGATCGTCGGAACAGACGTCTGCAGGATTCTCACAGCAGCGATCGATATGGGGCTGTTATCACGACTTGATCATGCCGGTTATCTCGGGCGTGAACTCACAAAAGCGAAACTTGCACTCGATCTTGGATGGAACTACGTGCAGGACGAAGCGTTTGAAAGGAGATATTATGGGATCCGTGGCACTGTCTGAAAGTCTGGCGCTTCTCCAGAGTGCCCGGTGCAAAGGGACCGCCTCCTATACGTTCTCAGCGAGATCCAACGGTCGCCAGGTGGGTGCGCCCGAGCATACGCCCGGATACGGTTTGTAAATTTGGATCAAGCCACCGCTTCCCCCTGAATCTCCTCGATGGCCTTCGTTTTCACGCTGAACGGGTCGCCAGGCTCAGTTCCAAAGTACAGGATATCGATCTTTCGTGTCATCCGCCTGCTTATCAGGCTTTGCAGGAGGTCTCGTCACACATCTATTCATCATAAATCCGCTGTGTAAGACATCGCTGGAGGGTCTCTTCAGCACCCATCCCTGATAGAAAAGCGGACGAGCGGCTCAGACGTATAATTTGATGCTTCAGGGTGTCACTGTACCTGAACTTCCACATCTTCATACCCGACCGTTTCAATCTTGATCTCTATACCTTCCGAATCTACCGAGATAGGGGGATTTGGATTTATCACAGTTCCGCCGCCCCTTGAGATCAGTAACCCTTCACGTAACAATTGATCGATTGTTTGCACAATCTCAGACTCATCGACCGCCCCAGAGAGGTTCTTGAACATATCGACGATATCTGATATCTGAACGCCGCTCAATCCCTTCGACCTCATGTATTCGATATATTCGGTGTTGTCTACAAGTACATTGACGATAAACATAATCTTGCGCCGATTATCAAAGAACACGTCCTCTTCGGTCATCTCGTGGTCACGTTGATTCCTGTGATTTTCGCTCGAGTATCTCAGCGAATGCGAGCGTACCTGAGACTCTGTTAACTTTTACAGAGACAATCTCACCTTTAATGGTTTTCGGTACGTAAATGGTATACTTATCGACGTGGGTAAAGCCATCGCCCTTTTTCCCAACTCCAATGATCTTAACATCGTACACCCCGCCTTCTTCTATTGCATCCTTTGATTGCGCTGTACGAACCCTGCGTTTCCTGATCGGTCGATGTGCACCACATGCAGCACATTTCAGCATCAGTACACGATCATTTCGCACGAGCTCGGTGTCAGGGCGACCACACTCCGAGCATATCACAAACTCATCGACATAAGCACTGATCTGGGACTGAATGGTTTGGGTGACGAATTTGCCCTGGAAGATCGCGCGGGTTCCATCGATCTTACCTGCTGTTCCCAATTCTCTCATCAGGTACTTCAATACATGGACCGGATCTCGATTGATGGTGTCAGTAATTTCAAGAAAGTTCCTTAAAACCGTGGTTTTCCCCTCTATAATCACCTCTGGTTCCGGAATGGAAAAACGCACATCTGTGGTCAGATAATCTGGCATCTGTTCAAATGCCCGGTCAAGACTTTTTGTATAATCGGTCATTGAACCAGTTCCTGCCCTTCATCGATCACAATCTTGACTGGTGTGGGCAGTTTATATCCTGAACGCCTCATTGCTTCCTTTGCCTGTTGAAACTGCTGTGGTCGCACCGATACCGTGAACACCCGCTGTCCGGCATGCACCCGTGCTGCTGTTCCGACCAGTTTTCCGAATGCATGTCGCATTCCGCTGGATACCCGGTCAGCACCAGCTCCTGTTGCCTGTTTGTTCTCTCTTAATACCTGGTGTGGGTACACACGCAATTTCAGATGAAAATTCGCACGCCCCGCGTCCCTGAGCAGGTACCTGTTCGCAGTAATTCGCGCAGCCTCGAGCGCGTTGTGTCTTATCTGACAGCTCTCTCTTGCGATCAGGGATACTGAAACCGGAAACTTCTCGGTGAGGTTGCCCATGTCAAAACTTACGATGTGACTGCCAGGAACGCCGCCCATGTACTCACGGCGGGTGTATGGCCGCTCAAATTTGCGGTACATCTTTGCAGGTTTGGTTACCATTTATATACTCCTCTTTCTTTGTACCTATCGATTTTGTGACTATAAATGTTGGGGTTGTCATCCTATTACTTGTTCATTTCAAAAAAAAGATATTATCGAGCAACATGCGCAGGCTACAACCTGATAATTCCGGAGGGATCCTCAAGACTGAGCATGACAAGAAGATAATCCTTAAGATGCCTTGTTATCAAGAAATTGTTCCTGACGTGCTCTCTTCCATTCTCTCCAAGTTTTCTGGCAAGTTCCGGATCCTTCAGGAGATTTGCAATCTTGAATGCGGCTCCCTCGACCGAATGTACGAGATAGCCTGTGACGCCATTTATGATCTGTAGCGGGATTCCGCCGGTCGCTCCACCGATAACCGGCTTTCCTTTCCATAATCCCTCTGAAACAACCAGTCCAAAACCTTCCTTCAGTGATTTCTGCATGATGACAGTTGAAGCCCGCTGGAACGCATTGATCTCGATATCGGTGAACGGTGGAGATCCAAGCAGTACATGAATATCCGCTTCACCGTCTGCTTTCTTCATAACCTCATGATACACGCCCATCCCTTCCGGATCGTCTGCTGCAACCCCTCCAGCAAGGATCAACTGACAGTCTATCCTCTTTTTTACCAGTTTGTATGCATCTATGACCCCTGGCAGATCCTTTAATCGATCAAATCGGGATATCTGCGTTATAATTGGCTTATCCTGTGTAATTTCGTATTTATCAAGCACACTGTCAATCTCGCTCTGTGAAAGCTCGATGTTCTTGTCACTCAACGGATCGATGGATGGCGGTACCAGAAACTGCCTGATTCTGAGATCAGGTCTGGAGAAGAGCGGCGTGGAAAAGACTGATGCATCGTACTTTGAAACCGACTCCTTAAGAAAGTTCCAGACGAGAGCGTCAGGATTCGAAACATCGATATGGCACCTCCATATCCAGTTTCCCTTCTGCTTTGCATCGATCAGCGCGGCTGGCTGGGGATCGTGGACGAATGTAACATCATAATCGAGATCCATCTCTTCGGAATTGATCTTATTCCAGCGCAGGTATGTCTCGAGCATATCCTTTCTTTGGTTCAGTTCATTGATCTGCCTTTCAAGATCGTCCAGCACGCTGACGTGCTTATATGCATGGATATCGACGGCATCTTCCACCCTGCCGTGAAGCACATTATGAAAACTCTTCGTAATAGAGAAGAAGTCGTCGTCCCCTCTTATCACGTTCCAGTCCGTTTCAATGCCCAATCCCTTGAATAATGGAATCATACTGCTCAGAATTTCTGCCACACCCCCGCCGGTGTAGGTGGCGTTGATGTGCTGGACACTGCCAGGAATATGTTCCGCAAGCGATTCAAGATCTTCGAGGAGACCTCGCCCAACGATATCCTCGTATTCCCAGACCGATCTCTTCTCGTTCATAGATGCTCCCAGAAATATCTCTCTATGATCCTTATGATCTCATTTCTCATATCATTCATGTTTGCAAAGCCGTAAGGATACAGATTATCCAGTTTTTCCATCAGTTCATGGCTATCATTTTCGAGTATCCACTGTGATAACAGTCTGTAGTGCCCTCCACCAAGCAGCCTGCTTGCTACGAAATAATAGAATATCGAATCCAGATCGATCTCCTTTAATATATCCAGTGCCTCGTTCATGTTTGTTACCGCATATCTTGTTGGAAAGACAACGCTTATGCATCTGACAAAATGAAATTCCTGACCGATGCCAGCCCTGCTGGTCACATCATGCATTGCCAGATAATCCTCAATAATATTGATCAATCTATTTCTGAGCATCTCAAGATCATGAAATTCACGCAGATCAAGGTTTGCAAGCCGTTCAGCAAGAACAGGCTCGTGCAGCACATCGGCAATCCAGTATGCAAAATCGTTTGGATACTCCAGTGGAAGGAGATGGTAATCGAGCAGCGCGTGATAGATATGGTTGAAGATGGAACTTTCATTGACCTCTTTTATAACTGCAAGAAATTCATGAAGGTCTCTCGCTTTCTTTCCTGTGAGTTCGAATTGATATCGCGCCTTGTGAAATATAAAATCCATCTCATATCACTCCTTCAATGTTTGAATCCTGTCATGACATCATTAAATATATCCCATACTGACCTTATACCCTCTTCTATATAACATTGTCTTACGGTCTCATAACCTCGTTCTCCGATCTCTTCAGCCGCACCCGGACTGGCAAGAATATTACCGATCTTCTCTGCCAGTTGATCAGCGTTCCCTGACTCAAACGTGTACCCATTGAGCCCATCTATCACCAGTTCCGAAACACCGGCACCATCACTCACAACCACTGGTTTTCTGTACATCCACGCCTCCACGACCACGAGACCAAAACCTTCTGTGCGGGACGGGAATGCCACCACATCGCACCGTCTGTATGCTGCTTTCAGGAGATTATCCGGCATATATCCTGTAAATATGACCCTATCCTCTACTCCGATATCTCTCGCAAGTGTTTTCAGATATCTGCTCCATAACGTTGCCTTTGGATGAGCCAGGCCGCCTCGTTCACTGCTTGTGAAACTACCATTTCCGATAAGCATCAATTTCGCACCGTGCACTCGTGAAAGCGCTTTTATTGCAACATCCTGCCCTTTTATCTGATCCATCCGCGCCACAACCAGAATGATTGTATCATCGTCGTCTATTCCGAATCGATTGCAGAACTCATCAAGTTCCGAATCCGATGGTTCGGTCCACTTACGTTGGTCGATGTACGGATATGTCTGATACGCTCTGCCCTGATAGCCTGCCCGTATCAACCCCTCGAGATCGCGCTTGCAGCTGACGATAACTCCATCAAAGGACTCGATGCATCGAACAATGAACCTTCTTATATAACCCGATGTATTATCCAGATTGAACGGGATATGCCATCTGAAGACCGTTGGCGCTGCAAGCCCGATCATGGTTCCAAGGAGCAACTGCTGAAAGTCGTGGATATAGAAGATATCGATCGGGAGCAGTTTAAACATCTTATCTGCACAGAGCCAGTTATATCGCGCATAGGCAGAGAACTCACCTGCACCGACCGTTTTTCGCTCGATGCTATGAATCTCAGCCCATATTCGCTCCTTGAGCCTGGCATACGGCGCGACATATCGATGCTCAAGAACGATGTTGTGAATGAGGATATCGTCAACGAGTACGCGCTCAGGTCCGATCATGCTCAGCGATATCCAGTGTGCATCATCCACGAGACCGTCTTCGATCATCATCTTCTGCAGTGGATAAACCATCTTTGGAACACCCCCGGGAGCAAATTCATAGTCTTCCCCCTCTTCAAGGCATCTAAAAGGCACAGGATCCGGGAGTGTCCCGTATTTATCAAGCAACTCGCTGTACTGGAGTTTAAACTTTAAGAGCGGTGTTTGCGTGACTATGCAGATTTTTGGTTTATCCATAATATTATTCTACCCATGGGCAAATCGATCTGTAAGATTTCTACACTACTTTTTCATGATGTTCATTGCATATAATGGCTCGCTTTCGGAGGGCTGTCAACTCAGAGAATCACTAAAATTTTGGATGTGCCAGATGGCAGCCCGCCAGAAAACTATTAAAACGTACGCATAATCGATATTTCATGAGCGACCGCAGGATATAAAAACGTTGGAAACAATAACGTTACCATAGATGCATACAAACGCTAGTTGTTATCGTGAATCTGGATGAGGGGATGATATAGATGAGTACAGATAATCATTCACGTACAGAGAGGGATATCCGGATTGCTCTTCTCAGCATGGAGATCGGTATAGATCATGAGATGCCCACCTACGGTGGCGGGCTCGGGATTTTAGCAGGCGATATCCTGAGGTCATGCGCGGATGTGGGTGTCCCGATTGTAGCGGTCACACTTGCCATCAATAAAGGCAGTGCATCTCAAAAATTGGATGATGAGGGCAATCAAATCGAATTGCCGGCGGATTGGAGGATTGACGATTTTACAACACTCATGGCGCCCAGGGTGTCCGTACCTGTTGAGGATAGAGAGGTAAAAATTCAGGCGTGGGAATACCTTATGACCGGCATAGGAGGCTATCAGGTACCGGTATATTTCCTTGATACCAACCTCTTTGAGAATAGCGCCTCTGATAGGGAGATCACCTATTATCTCTATGGGGGCGATGAGAGATACCGATTGTTACAGGAGATAGTTCTCGGAATCGGTGGTGTGCGTATGCTCGATGCGTTGGGTTACACAAACATCCGGAAATACCACCTGAATGAAGGGCACTCCGCGTTAGTCGCTCTGGAACTGATAAAGAAGGTGAAAGAGGACAATCCGGAGTATAACGATGAGCAGATCCTCGAGTCGGTGCGTAAAAAGTGCATCTTTACGACCCACACCCCGGTTCAGGCGGGTCACGACAGGTTCCCGGAGCAACTGGCGAAGAGCCTTCTCAGAGGATTTGGAAATGGCGAAATAGATGAGATTTGCCATGAAGATGGATTGAATATGACCTTGCTCGCTTTGAAGTACAGCGAATATATAAACGGTGTAGCAAAGAAACATGGAGAAGTCTCCAGGAATATGTTTCCAGGTTATCCAATCGATTCGATAACCAATGGTGTGCATCATGTATTCTGGACAACAGAGTCTTTCTGTAAGTTGTACGATAAATATATCAGTGGTTGGAGAAAGGATCCATTTGATCTGAGGTATGTTATCTCAATACCAAAAAAGGAGATTGTGCAGGCTCATGCAGAGGCAAAGAGGCTTCTAATCGATCTCGTAAACGCAAGGCACGGTACAGGAATGGACTATGATACCTTCACCATAGGTTTTGCAAGAAGAGTTACAGGATATAAACGACCTGACCTTCTGTTCAGCAATCCGGACAGACTGGTAGACATTGTAAAGAATACAGGACCGATTCAGGTCATCCTTGCAGGTAAAGCACACCCTAAGGATACAGGAGGAAAAGAACTGATAAAAAACATCTTTGTAAATATAAAAAGATTAAAAGATGATATAAAGATTGTATTTCTCGAAAATTACGATATGGAACTTGCGAAGTTTATCATCCCGGGTGTGGACGTCTGGCTTAACACACCGAAAAGACCTCTTGAAGCATCTGGCACCAGTGGAATGAAAGCGTGTCTTAATGGCGTTCCAAGCCTGAGCATACTGGATGGATGGTGGCTTGAAGGCTGCATCGAGGGTGTAACAGGCTGGGCGATCGGATCAATTGCTGCTGAGCCATCGGATGATTCCAAAGACGCGGAAGACCTGTATGACAAGTTGGAACAGGTAGTACTGCCAATGTTTTATGATAACAAGGATGCATGGGCTCGAATCATGCGGTATGCAATTGCATTCAATTCTTCGTTCTTCAATTCGCATAGAATGGTTCAGCAGTACCTGCTGAATGCATATTTTGCTTAACGAATCTCTCACCGACAGGGAAAACCCGGATCTGCTCAATTTTTTCTCTCAAGAATCTTCTTAAAGTATTCCAGATAGTTTTTCGCCATAATTTCCTTTGAGAAATTCTCTTCAACATGTCTTCTGCATTCGTAAGGATCGATCTCACTCACCTTGTCAGATACAATGATCTCGCGTATCTCGTCAAGTGCATCGCATAGAAAACCGGTAACACCATCCTTGATCTGATCGGTCACGCCCCCGCTTCGGAGTGCAATAACAGGTGTTCCGCAGCACATCGCCTCGGTAACATGCAGACCGAATATCTCCATGAACGGGTACATCGGAAGCGAGATTACGGCTTTCGCGTTCTGGAGAAACTTTATCTTCTCCTCATAGGTTACGGTGCCATAATACCGCACCTGATAGCCGTCGCATCGAGATTTTACCTCTTCTACATATTCCTGACTGGAAACAAAACGATCTTCGCCGTAGATATCGCCACAAGCAGATGAATCCTTCATCAACTGGATAAACTCAAGGATTCCTTTCTCCTTGCATATCCTGTTGGCAGATAGATAGCGCTCGCCTTTCTCGGCTTTGAATGGATACAAACTGGTATCTATGCCATGCGGGATACATCCGCATCGCACATCCAGACGGTTTGAGACGTTCATCGCCTGAGCACGGGATGCTGCGATGAAACATGGGTCGCCACGTATTCGTGGGGCTCTCTCCCATCCGCACGCTCCATGAAATACGTGGCAGATATTCGCATCTGGATGCGCTATCTTATGGTCGTATACCAGATCGGATCCGATATTATCGAGTATGATGTCATAATCCTTCAGGTATTTTTCATAGATGCGATATGCCCTCGCTTCCTTCGCAAACCAATCATGATAGACCTCTGTTGATTCCTCCACAGTCTCTATCACCCTCAGCTTTGGGAGGTTCTCCGGAAAGATCGAACCCTTGCAGCATGCAACAGCAACCTCCTCGACCTCATCAAATTCACAGAGCGCTGTTGCCAGACCGCCCACAACAAGTTCGGTTCCGCCATACTTTCTGAAGTCTATCGCTTTTTCAGCAGATGAAATGATAAATATCTTCATTTGCTAGCCTCCATCTTGAATACGACCTTTTTAACTTCGGTCTTGTCCAATAGCTCTTCTCTGTCCAGTGGGAATCTCGTCATGATCCTTGTGTACCGTCCTTTGATGATCTCTGTTGTTACGTCCACGCTCACACCGTTGATCGTTGCAGACGGGTCATCTGCGATCACCGGAAGAACGACGCCGAAATCCACATCGATGAGCGTGCCTTCGTTTCTGATGCTTGCCAGAACTTCAGCACCATATCGCTTGAACTCAAAGGTCAATAAACTTTCGCCGACCGCAAGTCTTTCAACCGATACGCTCCAGTCATCGGTTAGGTACGGGCAGATTGTGACGCTTTCAGGGGCATGTGGTACAACTCCTAGCAGTCCGCGGACGATCGAGTACAGGTAGATCGTTGCAGACCATGCCTGGATGAAACAGCCGGCAGGGTCCTCCTCCCCGGACGGCTCAGGCGGCACGTCTCCTGACATGACTTCCTTGAAGTACAGTCTTGAGAACCGCTGCATCTCAGTCATCTGGTGGGTCTTGAGGAATCCTTCCCTGAAATTTCCCCGCGCAAACTCGGAATACGCAACCCAGCCTGTAACAAAGGGCCAGACGCCGCCCTTCTGGTAGCTTTTCCCATCGTACTCAGGATCGCTCCTTGCACGGGTCCTGACGCCCCACGATGTCGTGAACTCGTCGCTTTCCATCCATGCAAGGATTTTGTCTGCCTTAACAGGTTCGATGAGATCGAAGAAGACCGGGAGGACTGCGTTTACAGTCATATCTTTCTTTGGGGTGCCGTCTGGCTGTATCGTGTCGTACAGGAACCCATGCACCTCGTCCCAGTACCGCTCGATGATGAGCGTTTTGAGTTCATTGTGCCGTTTCATGTACGTCTCCGCGAGATCCTCGTCACCGAACTCACTGGCGATCTCTGCCCCGCACAGAAATGCACGACTGAATGTCGCCTGAACCTCGACCCCTGACTTTCCCCGAAAGTACGAGTCCATCCATTGCGTATCAATGAGAAAACCCTCTGGTCCGTGCTCGATTAACCCGTCCCGGTCACGGTCTGCCTTCAGGCACCATCCGAGTGCCCTCACCATATTGTCGTAGAGATACCTGACAAAAATTTTATCGCCAGACCACATATAATAATCATGGAGGGCGATCACAAATAGCGGAGTCGCATCGACGCTGTAATAGTAGATCGATCCGTCCATTCTGATCTCATGCGGAATCTCTCCTCTGTAGAATGGAACCCTGACCGCATCCTCGCCATCCGCTTTTGCCTGGAACCGTGCAAGCAGCGCAAGGGCACACTGGGACGTCAGAAAGTCCCCGATGCAGTTGCTTCCGAATACCGTCCATGCGGTGTCCCTTCCAAAGTATATGGGAAAGTGCGGCAGTCCAGCCATGAATCCGAGGCCATATCCATGTTGATAGTGTTTTAAGAGTGACATTCCGATCTTTGAACGCATAAAAGAATCATCAATGGATTTAAGCCCCGATTTAAAGTTCAACGTATCCTGAATATAATTAATATATGAGTTCTTCGTATCTTCAAGCAGTTCTTCGGCTGAATTGATCATCTCTTCATATTCAACGATTAACATATTATATGTCGCATCGCCGCCAGCCAGTACAAACCTGATCTCAGCGGTCTCTTCGGGATCGATCGCAATCTCGTATACCATAAGAGAACTGCCGACGCAGTGGTCGAGAGGACCTGGAAATCCGCGCCTATCCTTGCATTCGTTAATATCGCTGACATCGCAGCACACATACTCAGGTTCACGATCCGAGCCAAAGAGCATCATCCAGTTCGGCCGTTTATGATGCCGCATGAGGATCATTCTCCTGCGTGCATCGTACGTTCCTAGATATTTCCGCTCCTTCCACACATCTCCTGTCTGTTTCAGTTCCCATTCAAGATTTGTGACCGGATTTGCGATGAATTTAAATGTTACTCTTCGGTCATCCCTGTTTTTAATCCTGAAAATCCAGCAGACGCCTCTTTTGAGTTTCGGGACGAAAGCGCGTTGATCGATTGAGAGTTCTCCGATCTCAAACGTTCTCTCAATATCACCGCCAAATGTAAAACCTTTGCAGAAATCTGGCAGCCAGTCGATCTGTGCCCCGCAATCTTCACCACCTCTAAGCAGCCCAAAGGTTACGCCATCTGCAATCTTGAGCGGCAGATTCCAGATACCGTTCCATCTGCCCTCAAATCTTCCATTCTTGTGACCGATGGCATAGACCCGGAGACCGGCAGAAAGAAAGTCTGATTCGAGTTTCTCTTGTTCATGCCATTTCATGATCTTCATGTGATCGCTCCCGGTTATAGGATTTCAATGTAAACACGGTTAATGTCTTCCTGCCAGTTCCTAATAACATTTGACACTCTACGATCCAGCACGAATGCGATTCATAAGTACAAAAAAGATAGATACCCATGAACATGACCGTTCCGAAGAACCATCCGCGATACCATTCCCTGCGCATAAGAGAACGCCTGGTCGAAGGTGTTGCGGCAGGCATCACCTCACAGGCAGGATTGATCGCGCACGGACGCGGTGAGGCATTCGACTATCTGATCGGAGAGCGCACAACCGGTTCTGCGATGCAAGCAACCAGTGCAGCGGTAGCGATGCTCCTTGCTGCAACGCATCCTGTGCTCTCTGTAAACGGCAATGTTGCGGCTCTGGTGCCTGATGAGATCATCGAACTGGGCAGGATGTTAGGTGCGCAGATAGAGATAAACCTGTTTTACAGAACAGAGAAGCGGGTACACGCGATTGCAGATCATCTGCGTGCGCACGGCGCATCAAATGTTCTCGGCGAGCATCCTGACGCCTCGCTCTCACTCGATCATCCAAGATCGCTGGTATGTGAGAATGGCATCTATTCCGCTGATGTGGTACTGGTCCCGCTTGAGGACGGGGATCGATGTCAGGCGCTGGTTGGCATGAAAAAGTCTGTTATCGCGATCGATCTGAACCCGCTCTCGAGAACCGCACAAACAGCAACCATCACCATCGTCGATAATGTAGTCCGTGCGGTTCCGAATATGACCAAACTCGCTCTTCAGATGAAGAATCTCTCTGATGATCGATTGAATGATGTTGTCTCGCGATATAATAACAGAGAGGCGCTGCAGACTGCGATCGAGGAGATTGTGATGCGCAATTTTT
>PIXW01000085.1 GCA_003601535.1 ANME-2 cluster archaeon | reverse complement strand
TTTGGAAAGAGTGAGATGAGAAATGAATCCCTGGATGAACTTGATAGGATGATGGAGCGCGTGAACCTCTTTTACACGAGGCAGAGAGAGCCAAAAGGATTGGGTGATGCTGTTTACCATGCAAAAAGTTTTGTGGGAGATGAATCGTTTGCTCTGCTTCTCGGAGATACCATAACGATACCTGGGTGCACAGCTGAGATCATCCGGAAATATGAGGAGTTCAGGACATCGATCATTGCTGTTGAGACTGTTCCTGATGAGAAGGTGAGCAGTTACGGCATAATAAAAGGGAAGCATGTTGACGGCTCAATGCACTTAATCGAGGATATGGTCGAGAAACCATCCACTGATGAGGCACCATCAAATATGGCGATCATTGGCAGATACATCCTGACTCCCGCGATATTCGATGCGATCGAGCAGACATCTCCAGGGAAAGGGGGCGAGATTCAGCTCACTGATGCGCTGCACATCATGGAAAAGGAGAAGATGTATGCTTATATGTACAGGGGACGAAGATACGATATCGGGAACAAACTTGACTGGATAAAGGCGAACATCGAACTTTCTCTGGCTGATGACCGGTTTAACCACGAACTTGAGGACTTTCTATCTTCTGCAATCGAACGATAAACTTTCGTGCAATTGACGCAGCAAAACCAAAAAAAGAAACGGTCCCGAAGGAGTTCGGGCAACCTATACCTCGATTATACCGAATGATTGTATCAGCACATGCGGGTTGATCGTACCACTTGCAATCGTTTTCTTGCTGTTGAGCTCGTTCACGATGATCTCTGCGGGCGCGAACATCGCACCATCAACCTTGAAGAAATCGAAACCAGCAGCCTTGAATGTGTCATAGAATGGTTTTCCATAGTCCCTTGATGTTTCTGACGGCACCTTCTTCACATACTCAGTGAGTTCATCGATGTCCAGACAATCGATGGTATAGTACGTCCTGCCGCCATAGATGATGCAGTCATTGGTTGATCCCATACACCTGGTGTCGTCGCCCACGATCGGCGAGATCGGAATGATACCAAACCCGTGTTTGATCGATGTAATATCAAATCCAAGATCATGCATCTTATGTATTCCGGTTTCAACGATTCTCGCGGAGATCTGCACAGATCCCGCAATCGAGGATGTGGGCGCAGCCGCAATGTAAAGTTCCCCTGGATCAACACCACAGTCACCTGCAATCTTGTCCGCAACCTCTTCTGTCGGAGATTGTCCCGTTTCAAGTACGATTACCGCTTTATCTGAAGAATCCTTGTATCCAATCTCTTCATACAGATCCTTTGGATTCAATGAAAGCGCCCGTGCCGGACCAGAACCCATGGCAAAGTACTTTCCGACAGCGATTCTCCAGCCAGCATACTGGGATGCCATGCATGCGATGATCGGCTGATCGGTCGCTACCTCTATGCCAGCAACGGTGTGCTCATCCAGTTGGTACGGTACGAACCGCAGATCTGCGAGACCCGCGAGGCATATCTTTGACAGGTACATGCCAGCACCGTATCCACCCGCCGTGTTTATGCCAGCGTCCACAACGGTTGCACCGTTACTTAACTCTGACACATTAATATTCAATTCCTCTGCGTGATCGAGCATCTCCTCGAATACTCTGTATCCATATTTATTTACGCTGATCATAGCGATCACCTGTTTCCACAAGGATTCCGTATCGTTATAAGATTATCGGGTGGGGACGCTGTTTCATTGGCATCCGCAAAATCGATCACGATCCTGTTACATATATTTGCAGACCTCCATCTGTCTGCTGTCTATGAGCGGGCTCGAAGGGATTTGAACCCTTGGCGAATGGGTTAAGAGCCCACCGCTCTGCCTGACTGAGCTACGAGCCCACTTGGAGGGTTGGGTCATCCAGTAACATAAAGGTTTGGTATGCGAAGGCTCTTCTGGAATATTATTTTTGGATTCGATATGCTGCGGCATTTTTGAAGCATCTGTCACAAAACCAGATTGCTATGCATCGCCAGTTTTGTCGCTGGAAGGAGGGCGATTGTTGATGGAAACAGGTGGCTGAAAAAGATCTGATTACGATACCACAACTCTCGCATCACGTCTGAGCGCAGACCTCGTGCTCATGCGCGCTTATAGCAGCCCTGCGTCCTATCAACCGGCATTCCTCCTGACCGCCCAGTCGAATCGATTCTGATCATCTGTTATCCGAGATTTGAAAGAACAAGAGAGTATCGGTAACCCATAAGTACCATACACCTGAAGATACGCGCAATGAAGTTTCAGATCATCGATGCCGATTATATCCTGGATAACAGCAAACCGGTTGTGAGACTGTTCGGGCGTGATCCGGATGGACGGAGTGTATGTTGTTTTGTTCCGGATTTCGAGCCTTATTTTTATGCCCAACCGGTTTCGATAGAGGATTCATTAAAGGAGATCTCTGAGATCAAACGAACGGAAATCGTTCTGCGATACGAGCCTATTGGATATCAGGAGCATCCTGTGAAGATGCTGAAGGTCTTCACTGGAAAGCCAAAGGATGTGCCAGCGATTCGAGATGAGGTGCGGAGATATGCGGATCGCGTTTATGAAACCGACATCATGTTCAGAAATAGATTCATGATCGATACTGGCATCTTTGGTATGGGATGGGCGCAGACAGAAGATATCCCGTCATCCAGACCCGCGTATCTCAGTGAGGTGAACACCGATCTGACTGTTCTATCACAGGTATCTCCAATCGAGGTAACTAAAAATGCACCGATGCGGTATCTTGCATTTGATATCGAGTGTCAGGTCGATGAAGGTGTACCGACCTCTGATCGCTCGCCGATCATCATGATCTCGCTTGCATTCAAGCCAGATTATCCGGGAATTGGGGGAACACTTGTTCTTGTTGGGAAAAAAGCAGATTGTGACGGCATTGAGACGTATGATAATGAAGCAGATCTTTTAAACAGGTTTTTTGAGATCGTGCGGGATTATGATCCTGATGTGATTCTTGGATACAACTCAAATGAGTTTGATTTCCCGTACATCACAGAGCGTGTGAAGATATTAAAAGATAATGGGGAAACATTACGCGATAGCATCAGCAGAGATTCCAGGACGGCATTCTGCCGCAAGATCGGAAATGTCACGCGTGTATCGGTCAGAGGCAGGATCGTTGCGGATGTCCTACCGCTGATCCGCAGGGAATACAGTATCAAGCAGTACACTCTTAAGAATGTGGCAAAGACATTGTTAGACATCGAAAAACTGGATGTCCCGTTCCAGCGAATGGCTGAATACTGGAATGATGATGGACAGAAACTCGCCGATTTTATCGAATATTCACGCCGCGATTCGGTTCTCGCTCTCCGCCTGCTGCTTGATCTGAGGCTCCTTGACAAGTATATAGCGCTCTCACAGGTGAGTGGCGCCCTGCTGCAGGATGTGCTGGATGGCGGGCAGAGTTCGATGGTTGAAAACCTGATGTTTCGGGAATTCGGGAAAAGGAACCGTGTGATCCCGCCAAAACCAGAACATGAACAGTACGCCGATTCCGAAGAACTGAAAGGCGGCGCGGTGCTCGAACCGGTGCGTGGGCTGCTTAAGGACCTCGTGGTTCTCGACTACAAATCACTCTATCCGACGATCATGATGGCGCATAATCTCTGTTACAGCACCGTCATCACAGGAGATCAGCCGATCAGTGGAGCCATTAGAGCGCCATCCGGGGGCGAGTTCGTTCCTGCGGAAGTGTATCAGGGCATTGTACCGAGCATTCTCAAAAATCTTCTGGATAGACGGACAGAAACAAAGAAAAAAATGCAACATGCAGACGAAGACGAATATAGGGTGCTGGATGCGACCCAGTATGCAATGAAAATACTGCTGAACAGTTTTTATGGATATTCTGGCTATGCAAGAGCTCGCTTATATAGCCTTGTCCTTGCCAACGCAGTAACCAGTTTTGGGCGCAAAAACATCATTGACACGAAAGAACTGATCGATAAATCGATTGGAAGGATACACCTTCCAGATGGGCAGGATTTCATGTTATCGGTGGTCTATGGTGATACAGATAGCGTTTTTGTCCAGGTCGCATCAGAGGATGGTGAGGTATCGCTCGATGATGCCGAATCGGTAGGAAAAATGGTTGCTGGTATCGTTTCTGAGAAATTGCCAGATCCTATGGAACTTGAATTCGAATCAATCGTTCGCAGGGCGATATTCATAGCAAAGAAGAGATATGCATTATGGGTTTTTGAAAAAACAGATAGCGAATGGAAGGATTCCATCAAGGTCAAAGGAATGGAGACTGTCAGACGTGACTGGTGCGGTCTGACATCGAAAACGCTTAACAGGGTTCTTGAACTCGTGTTGAAGGAAGGGAGAGTTGACGATGCTGTAACGTATGTACGTGGTGTTGTGGACAGGGTCAGAAATCTTGATGTGCGCAGGGATGAGGATCTTATGGAAGATCTGGTACTCACCAGAAGATATACCAAGAAAGAGAAGAGCTACAAGAGTAAACAGCCGCATATCACGGTTGTAGAGAAGATCCGCAAGCGCGGTGGAGCTGTTCCCTCGATTGGTGATCGTGTACCATTTGTTATTATCGCAGGCAATGGATTGTTCGTGGATCATGCAGAGGATCCGGAATATGTGAGAGAGCACAACCTTTCATTGAATGTTAATTATTATATAAATAAACAGATATTACCTCCTGTCGAGAGAATACTCCGTGAATTCGGTGTGGAATATGAAACACTGAATTATGACTCGAAACAGAAGGGATTGCAGGACTTCGGAATCGGTGCTGTGAGTACTGTCAACGTACGCAGGAAAGAGAAGGTTAAAAGTACAACCAGACAGAGATCTCTCTTTGATTTTGGGTAGTGTATCAACAACTTGATTTTCAGTAACCCAACCCCCATAATCACAATATGCAATCGAAACGTTAATGTGCACTTTAGTCCATTTATCCTAATGTTCCTGTCGCTCCGGTAGTGTAGTCCGGTCAATCATTCTGGCCTTTCGAGCCAGCCACTCGGGTTCAAATCCCGACCGGAGCATCGAATTTTATCGCACCGGTGTGCCTTTCGGATGCAAACGCACAAGGTTTATGTGATTATACCGATCATGATGCATCATGATCAGATTGCGCCGGTGCAGAAATTATGTGATGGTAGTATGTGCGTTATTGCTGCTCGTGAGCGGCGCATCTGCGCTGGATGCCGTTGCAGGAGATGATCAGCACGTATCAGAAGGCACACTGGTCACGCTGGACGGGTCAAAATCAACCGGCACCAACCTGATGTATAAATGGACAGAGGGTGGTATTGTACTGAGTGATCAGGTATCATTTGACTATGAATTTTCACCTGGCACGCACGAAATCACGCTGACCGTATCAGACGGCAACAACACCGACACCGACACGGTAATCGTGCGTGTGAACCGTCCCCCGGTTGCAGATGCAGGCGGTGACCGGGTCGTATCGCCCAACACATACATCAAGCTCGACGCATCCGGATCTACGGATCCTGATGGCGACTCCTTATCCTATCTGTGGGAGGAGGCTGGAACAGAATTGAGCACCGAAAGATCGCTCAGCAAGATTTTTGATATCGGAAAGCATGAGATC
>PIXW01000084.1 GCA_003601535.1 ANME-2 cluster archaeon | reverse complement strand
CCCGAAGGGCAGTTTTTGAATGCGGAGCGCCAGTGGAGCATCGCCGCAGGCATAAAACTTTTGTGAAAAGTTTTCTTGAGGGACATGGGCAGCTGTGACCGAATAGGTCAAAAGATTAAAGTAGTTTGTCGTAATAATATTACGGATAACGTAGATACAATGACTAAAATCGTAATATCTACGCTGACATAATAGAAAGAGGAATAGATAATGAAGAATCGAAATATGACCACCCTGCATAGAATAATGCTGGGAATTACTGTCGCTCTACTTTCCTGTCTGTTTATCGCGTCGGCGGTATCAGCCACATCCGAAGGAGTACATGCTAATATCCAGGAATACAAGGGTGCTGAGACCTGTCTTGCGTGCCATCAGCAGGAAGGCGAGGACTTCGCAACCTCGATTCATAACACATGGATGGGCGAGGCGACGCACGTCGTCGGAAAGGAGGGCAAGATGACCGGTAAACTTGTTGGTATAAACGATTTCTGCATCGCCGTGAAATCGAATGAGGGTCTCTGCGGTAAGTGCCACGCGAGCTATGGCAGTCTTGAGTACAATTTCTCGGTTGAGAATATCGACTGCCTGATCTGCCATGCACCGAATTACAAGAAGACCGCAAGCGGTCCGGATCCCTCGATCGATGCGACAGCAGCAGCCCGGAATGTTGGGCTGCCGACGCGTGAGATGTGCCTGCGCTGTCACGCACTGGCGAGTGGTGGGAACAACAACAAGCGCGGCAATCTCGAACTTGCTATGGGCGCGACAAACATCTCACGGGACCTCGATGTCCATATTAGCGCTGGTATGGTGTGTCAGGACTGCCACACCTTCAAGAATCACCATGTATCCGGAAGAGGCATGGATCTACGTGTCGATGATACGACGACGGTGGTTAGCTGCGACGATAAGCAATGTCACGGACCAAAGCCACATCATCCAGAGGGCTCGATGTACAACAAGCACACGGATCGGCTCTACTGCACAGCATGTCACATAACAACGTACGGCAAGGTGCATACTGTTGAGATGTCCCGCGACTGGGAACACCTGCATCTGAAAGGGGATGCATACCACATCACAATCGTTCGCGAGAGCAATCCCACACCGATTC
This sequence comes from ANME-2 cluster archaeon, assembly GCA_003601535.1. GTDB lineage: Archaea > Halobacteriota > Methanosarcinia > Methanosarcinales > Methanogasteraceae > Methanogaster_B. Next base: position 9,020 of record PIXW01000084.1, on the reverse strand, counting down.
ATGTCTGGTGGAACCGGACGTCCAGGATAGTGGATCTCGCAGATCCGGTTGTGCGTGGTTCCGATGGGGCTGTGATGATGGCAGAGCCTGTTGGCGGAATCGACGATCCTGCATCAAAGATATACGCAGCAAGATTTCATCGGGGCAGACAGCCATGGGATGGTACGCACATGCTGCCGCTCAAGCATGAGGTGGTTAAAGAGACCGGAAACATGACCAAGGCGATCCTTGTCGCGACAGGTAAGATCTACGACCCGGTCCAGTACGTGGATACTGAGCGATATCTGGGTCTCTTCCACGGAGTATCGCCAAAAGAGGATGCGCTGACATGCAAGGACTGCCACAGAGACCACAAGATCGACTTTGAGGCGCTCGGGTACGATGTCAAGAAGGACGCATCAGGAAACCTGATCAGCGCAACAAAACCGGGCGAGAGTCTGAATCTTGCCGATTTCACTGCGAATGGCAGAACAGAGGCCAGATCCGGCGAGAGTGCAGACGGATCAGCCGCAACCACGCCAGGTTTCGGGATTGTTCCTGCACTCATGGGTCTACTGACTGTAGCGTATCTCTCGCGGAGGCGGAGCTGAATAGACCGGGAGAGAACGGGTGGATGGTACGTCCATTCACTCGCACTTATTTTTAGGTGATAAATATGGAAACAGATATATTAACATTGGTTGGTATCGCTGCCGGAGGTTTCATCATCGGAATCATCGTACTGATGATCGTACTGAAGATGACAGCGCTCGGGATGATGGTTCACGAGGCAAAGAGCCCTTACGACTTCGACACGACCGTTGATACCATCGTCACAAATGCAGAGAAAGAGGGCTGGAAGATCTCAAAGGTGTATGACTTCCAGAAATCCGCCATGGATGCAGGCAAAGGTGATATCGGCAAGATCAATGTCATTCAGATGTGCCAGATAGGGTATGCAGAAGGGCTTCTGAAGAAAGATGACACCAAGTACGTTGCTGTGATGATGCCCTGTTCTGTTGCGATCTACGAGAAATCGGATGGTGCAACGTACATCGCCTCGATGAATATGGGTAGAATGGGAAAAATCTTCGGAGGCGATATCGACCGGACAATGTCAAAGGTTGCTCGCGACGACAGGAAGATACTCGGGTTCGTGAAACAATGACCGGATGGTGTTGAACCAGTGAGCGGGTGCTGACGTTGGAAATCAAGATCGATATCCTTTTCCGTGCACGAACTCACCCCTCCCCTTTTTACATGCAATCTCACCATCGTATATGATTTCGCCGCGAGATATCACCATCTCCGGAAATATACCGTCCATCCCCTCGAACGGCGTCCATCCGGATTTGCTGTGAAGTTGCTCGCTTCGTATCTCCTGGATATGCCTTGTATCAACCAGAACAAGGTCTGCATCGTATCCTTCTCTGATCATTCCCTTGTTATCGAGTCCAAAGATTAAGGCAGGCTTCGCACTCATCGCTTCGATTACCCTCCATAAGGGAATCAGATTCTGCTTAACAGCAGAGAGCATCAATGGCAGCATCGTCTCGACACCAGGAACGCCTGCAGGTGCATCCCAGATATCTGTCCGTTTTTCACTTTCGGTGTGCGGCGCGTGATCTGACGCAACGATATCGATGGTACCATCGTTTAAGCCGTTCCAGAGATGCTGCATGCACCGTTTTCTGAGCGGCGGGTTCATCTTCCCGAACGTGCCAAGACGCTCCCAATCCTTGTATTGGAGGAAGAGATGATTCGGTGATACCTCGCATGTGAATGGAACCTCTTTCTTCCCGTATCTCTTATTCCTGATGACACCGATCCCTTCCCTCGTGCTCAGATGGCAGATATGTATCCGTACATCGACCTCCTTCTGCATCCCAAGCACCTGCTCGATTGCGGCTGCCTCGCAGATGTTCGGGCGTGCTCGTGAGTATATCTCCGGGCGGCGTATCCTGCGTAACTCTTCCGTAAAATGCCTGCACAGTTCCCCATTCTCTGCATGGATAGATGCAATTGCTCCAAGTTCAGCGATCGCCTTTAATGAATCTTCGAGTTCCTTTGAATCGATTGTAAGTTCACCGTCTGCCATAAAAATCTCTCCGAATGCGGTCACACCGAGATTCCACAGTTCCGGCATCTTCGAGAAAGGTGTAACGCCACCATTGATCCCGAAATCGACGACCGACTTCCGTTCAGCAGACTTCAATTTGAGCTTGAACGATCTCTTATCCAGTGTCGGTGGTACCGTATTCGGGTGGTCGATTACTGTGGTCACCCCTCCGGCAGCGGCAGCACACGAGCCAGTGTACCAGTCTTCCTTGTATGTGAGCCCAGGATCCCTGAAATGAACATGAACATCGACCGCTCCCGGAAGCATCAGTGCCCCGCGGGCATCGACCGTCTCTGCATCACCTGATATATCCTTCCCGATCTTTTTGATTTTCCCATCCGCTATTGAGATATCAACAATCTGAAGTCTGTTCTCCCACGGTATCTTTGCATGCTTGATGATCATCTCAGACATGGTATTTACCTCTACATCACTACCAAAGAATATATCGGTTGGTGGTGATGTGCATCTCATGAACACGCCTGATGAGCACAGAAGAGGTGCACAGCATAGTTATACATTCGAGGTTGCAACGATCAGTTCCTCGAGATATCACAGATACGGGAACGCAGATTCTCCTGAAGGGTCAGATGATGTATCAGGATCGATCATTATTGATGCTCTCCACGCAAATGGGCATACCGTGCGATACACGCTGCTTCCCGATGACATCGAGATAATTCAGAACTGGTTCAAAAAATCGATCATGGATGCGGACGCTCTCATCACAACAGGCGGAACAGGACTTGCGCCAGGCGATGTCACGGTCGAGGCGATTCGACCCATGCTCGAGAAGGAGATGCCTGGATTCGGAGAGATCTTCCGTGCAAGAAGCATGAGTGAGATCGGATCTGCTGCAATGCTGACGAGAGCCATAGCCGGAGTTTCGCGAGGATGCGCAGTATTCTGCATGCCAGGATCGCCAAATGCTGTGAAACTTGGCATCGAGATGATCGCATCAGAGATCGGGCATGTGATCGAGCATGCGAAGGGCAGGGTGTAGTTCTCTACCATGACCCGTAACTCAAACCCTGTGTTGCAGCATCTGCTTGATTCCAAAACGAAGCGCGGGCACGAATGTATCTGTCCTTCCGATCAGCGAAACCGCGATTCCGAGTTCATGGATGCGCTGGGCAAAACTTCTGCTCGTATATGCTCCGACCCTCATATCAACGAGATCCATCTGCGTGAATATCGGGAGGTACAGAATCCGCACGCCCTGTCTGACCATCCGTCTCATATATACCAGGCTCGCCTCCTGTATGGCTATATCATCGAGCAGCACACCAGTACCGGTATCAGGCGGCATACTTGTGAGAATGAAGAGATGTCGCTCCCCTGACCTGATATCCCATCTCATGCGCAGCAGCTCTGCCAGTGCGAGATCGAGCCTGCAGCACCCCGAGCCATCTGCCGCAAGCAATCTGTTGTGATCGATCTCGCGCTGAACCTCGATATCCGATCCAAACGTGATGAATAATCTGGTCTCTGCATCGCGAATTCCTTCGAGCAGCGCGATTGCAGCGATCTTTGCAGCGATCAACGGCGCGCTATCCGGACGTATCTCCTGCTCAAGCATCTCGGATCTTGCCCATGCCGTCATACAATCCGAATTGTCAAAGAGAATCGCAAGATGCAGTACCGGAGTACTTCTTACTCTCATCCTTCCGATGACTGCATCCATCCGTCTTCCACGAGTGCAGAACTCTGCCTGCGTCCTGTGAATGGCGATGTTTCCTGTACCATCATACTCCAGGTACGCCATCTCTTCAAACGTTGGAGGAATATAATAATCTCTTTTGAGCACATCGTTGCTGATCTGTCTGCAATTGTCGATTATTCTCTGATAAATCCTGCGGTTGTTACCTTCCAGGAATTGTGCGCAGTACGATGCTGTATCAGAAACGATATCCATGATGCCTCACAGCATGTCCCCGGTCGAGATCACCAGTTCATGCACCCTGCGTATGGAATGCGGGTCTGTCTCATCCGCAATGATCGTGCCCTGATGAAACGCCGCATCCATGAATGCGCTTACACGATCAGAGCCCTGTTTCATGGAAAGTTCGCAGTACCGAGCCATCCGGATGACTCCGTCTGTGGATAAGCCCTGTGGAAGACCACGATCCTTCTTCCAGATCGCTCTCGTCTCATCCGCAAATGTGAGTATGGCATCCACCACCTGACAGTCGAGATCAGGTGTGATCGTTGCAAGTAGTGATCGTTCGGTAGAGTTGGTCGGATAGCCGATGTCGATCGGGACGAATCTTCTTTTCAGCGCATTGCTGAGCCGGTATGTCCCTTCATCTCCAAAGTTTGCGGTTGCGATCAGTATCCAGTCATCAGGTTTTGTGATGGTCTTCTCGTTGTATTCAAGCGAGAGTGTGCCAAGCGAGAGCAGCAGAAAGAGACCTGAGTACGCAGAACTCGGCGCGCGTGTGAACTCGTCGATCAACAGGTTCTTGTGATCCGTAATTGCCCGCGTAACGACGCCGTGCTTGTATACAAATCGTTCAGCGAGTTCCGAATTGCCTGACATCGAGAGCGGGTGAAAACCGCCGATGATCTGGTACTCACTCATCCCTTCGGTGCCCTCGATCTTATAGAATGTGTCTGTTCCCCCGCCAAGTGACGTTAGAAGATGCTCTGCAATCGTTGTTTTCCCGTTACCTGGAGGACCGTACAGCATGATCGGATAGCCGAGATCGATATATCGGAGCGCACGTATGATGGCATCGTCATGACCCTTGATCCTGCAGGTCTCAAGAATGTTGAGATAATCGTCTGTTGTCAGCATTTATTTGAATGAAAACTCTACATTTCTCTCTATTTTGTGCAGAAGTTTTTCCGCATCGTTTTTTGATCCATAGTCGTACTTTGAAACGAGCAAATCCAGTTCACTCCTGAATTTACCAAGTTTTTGTACACAGGTTAACCTGTTTAATTTTCCCTTCTTAAATTCGCTCTGAAAGTTATTCATCTCCTTTATGATAGGTCCATAGGGATTTTTCTCCTCCTCTTCCTCTGCTTCCGCTATCGATCTCTGATACACAACTTCGCCGTCCTCTGTCATCTCCTTTTCGATATCGAATGCGTTCAGTACCAGATGGTCTGCAAAGAATACGGTCATGACGAAGACAACATTCGATAAGAGATAATACCAGCAGATCTGAAGAATGTCTCCACTGAACATCGAGATAAAGACATACACTTCGCCGAGTTTATCGATGTTTGGATGCTGGCTGATCTCAACTGTCAAAGCAAGTATAACGAATACCGAAAGTGTCAAAAATCCTGTTTTTAGGGTTGCATAGAATCGATTGACCGCAGAGAATCTGAGATTTCTCGCAGTACCTGAAAGCAGATAACCCCACAACAATGGTATCAGCGAGCAGAGAACTATTGTCAGCAGCAGCATATCCGGTTTCCCGCCAACATAGTCCAGATTCCATGTTCGCGCGACATTGTACACCATGATCGCGAATCCCATTCCTGCAAACCCGTATCCATATCTCGGAGAGTCTACGATTGCGATCAGGATAACGATGGCATTTGCCATGGCGAAGATGGCTGTGGGCAGGAACTGGAATGAGTCGAAGATAATGCCTGTCGGTGTGAGGTTTGTTGCAGCACCTGCGACCCAGTAAGCAGAAAAACCAAGAAACATGTATGCAGCAAACTTGATCGCACGGTTCGGAAGCATATATATAACTGGCACGGATAGCGCTGTTAACACCATCAGTGAGAACAGGATTATGAATCCGGACGTTCCCACACAGGTCGGCGATACATAGATGTTTGTGATTCCGATCAACACCGCGCACAGCAGAGCGATGTTTCCAGTAATCGATGTCTGATTAGCCAGTGACGATCCCTCCCATTATTCCCTATACAAAGGTTATCATTTGGGGGATTAAATACCTTACTGTTGCTTCTCAAGCAGGTCAGGTAGCTTGATCCGTTCGTGTATCAGATCATCATACGTCCGGTACGCAGCGATAAGAATGCCCATCAGCATCGGCGCGAGGAAGAAACCAGCGATACCGGCAACGAATGCGCCGCCAATGAACATCAGCATCATCAACAATGGATGTGTGTATGATTTTACGCCGATGATATACGGACGGAGCACCAGTTCTGTCGGACCATAGATGATGATCGAGGCTAATACGTAGAAGATGATCGCATCCCATAACCCGTACGTAAAATATCTGCCTATCGAGATCGGAAGAAGGATCATCCAGCCGGCAAATACGGGGATCAGCGATGCAAGGAAGACGAGCGATGCCATCGCAAGGGTATGCGGAACTTCAAAGAAATAGAATACGAATATCGAGATCATGCTGGCAACGATTGCAACATAGAGATTGCCGATAAATATTCCTGCCAGTATCCGATCCGCATGTCCGATGAATGTATCGATGATTGTGGTGTTTGTTTGCGGAAGCAGATTCTTGAGGAGTGTTACCAATCGATCGCCTTCCAGTAAGAGAAAGAAGCAGACGAATATCGAGATGATAAAATTGATTGCGAGCACAGCGATCCTTTGCGCATATTCAAATGCTGGAATCTGTCCGATGATTCCGAGAATCGAGGAGGTGATATTCTCGACCGTTCTTGAGATATCTGCGTATATGAATTCAGGAATGTCCAGCTCCTCAATCGTTTGTGTAAATGATGTTACGATCTCTGAATGATGTGCGATCGCCCAGATGATCTGATTTATAATTTCAATCGCTCCAATTCCAACTATAAACACGATCGGAGCTATGACACAAGCTGTTGCAATAAATGGGGCAAATCTCGTGTATTTTAACAGTTTATTGTTGATCGGTCTTCCAACATACGCAAACACCACACCAAGAACGATGCCATCCAGAAGCGGAAGTATGATATATACGATCGCTAAGAAAAGAATCGAAATACCTGCTATGAGTGCGATTATCCACCTGTGTTCGATGAGTTTTGATATGCCGTCTGTTTCCATGACTCATTAACTACTTAATCGTATATTTGACCCCCACCCTGGTCACCTGATGCCGGTTATCTATTCATATACCGGAACCACCCGTTCCATCCTGGTACTGCGAACAACGATGACCGAGCACGGTGCAGTGGATGCAACCTTCTCTGAGACGCTTCCCATCAGCAATTTCGAGACCATTCTCTTTCCTGTATACCCCATCACCACCAGATCGATGCCCTCGTCCCGTATGATCTTCAGGATTTCCTGTGCAGGCTTGCCATCACGCACCACGATCCTTGCATCGACGCCCTTTGCGTCTGCAATCTCTTTCACCCGTTCTGCGATTTTGGCGGACTCGTCAAGCATACGCTGGCGCATCTTCTGTGCCATCGACTTTGAAAGTTTGATCACATCACCATAATGTCTGCCTGCGCCAACGCCGCCAGCAGTAACCACCCGCGTCTCAACGACGTGACTCGTATCAACGATGTTGCAGCAAGCGACTTTTGAGCCAAATCGCTTTGCGATACTCAAGCCCGAGTGTGCTGCATACTCCGCACTCTCTGAGCCGTCTGTCGGGATTAAGATGTTATTGTAACCTTCGGTTGGCATGTCGCCCCGCACCAGCATGACATGACACTCAGCACCACGGAGTACACGGCTGGCAACCGTCCCGATATAAGGAGAGCGGGATATTCCTGTTGCACCTATAAAGATCACACTACAATCAATCTCGGATGCTTCATGGATGATCTCATCGAATGGATATCCAACCAGCACCTTTGCCGATTTCACGGTAACGTTATTCTCTGCTGCAATCTCCTTAGCCTGATCAAGATAAGCTTCCCCGGCTGCTTCCATGCTTTCGACGATCTCTGGCTCCTTATATACACTGGAATCCACCACATGAACGATCGTCAGTTCTGCGCCATATATATCAGTGAATCGCGCGGCATGGACGACCGCGGCATCCGACTGGACTGAACCGTCAACCGGTACCAGATACTGAAATTTTGCCATATTTTAAGCTCCTTTCACAGTATATACCCGCTCAGCACGGGCACTCTTCACAACAAAGACCGAACACGGCGCGGTTCGTGCAACCTTCTCGGATACGCTTCCGAGTATCCATCGAGAGACCATGCCCTTTCCTGTATAGCCGATAACCACGAGATCGATGCTCTTGGTATCGATCACCTTCAGTATCTCCACGGCAGGTTTTCCCTCCCATATCAGGGTCTCTGTCTCGATGCCTTTGGATCTGCCGAGTGCTACCACATCATCGGTGATCCGCTGTGCTTCTAACATATCCTTTCTGCTACCGATGCGTATCATAGAACATGCCATCAGACCGGAACCGTATCTGTGTGCGATGCTTGCAGCGAATGTAGCAGCATATTCAGCATCGATCGAGCCGTCCGATGGAATCAACACATTCCTGTAAAACTGATCGTTCTCAAGTTTGTCCCGCACCAGCAGTATGTGACATCGCGCGCCACGAAGCACACGCTCTGCGGTGCTGCCGATCGTTTCGCCTTCGACACGTTCAGCACCACAAGCGCCAAGAATGACCAGGCTGGCATCAATCTTCTTCTGTTCCCTTATGATCTCGTTGTACGGTGATCCGAAAAGAACTGCTGTTTCGAGAATACTGACTCCACGATCCCTGCACTGGTTCCGGACATCGTCCACCAGTGCCTGCCCGATCGCTGTCTGCTCCTCGACACTTTCCTCGTCCTTATATACCCTGGTATCCACCACATAGACCGGTGAAATCTCTGCATTGTACATCTCTGCCATCCGTATGGCATGTTTGATGGCTACTCTGGAATAATCAGAACCATCAACCGGTAACAGGAATTGAAATTTTACCATAAGTGATCCCTCAATGGTCTGTTATAAACTATTTCATAACACTTAAGTTTATTTCCCAATGGAAATTAAAAATAGTAATGG
>PIXW01000083.1 GCA_003601535.1 ANME-2 cluster archaeon | reverse complement strand
ATATCGTCTTCGTGATATTCTATTTTCATTTCTTCACCTCGAAAAATTTAGGCGGATTGCTCCGCCTGCATCTCTCGAACCATCTTCTCCCTGTCGTAGAACGGACACTCACCGTTCTCAAACATCTCGCATCCGTCGGGGTAGTCGCAAGCGCCCTTGCCTTCGACGCCCCATCCGTGCATCCGGCTGGAATCTTCATGGTTGTACCGATCTGGATACCCGCAGTCATTGCGAGTCGGGGTACCATACCCGCATATTGCACGAAGAAGCCCATCGCAATCATGATGAGTGCTCATCGTCTCCGCCCCCTCGCTGCTCTGCGAACACGGTCGAGGGATTGCACGCCCTCGGTCGCTACACCGAACACGCCCAGCTCATCGTCCCTCCTGAGTGGAACGATGTTGGGGAACCCACCCATTCGACCATGTAACTCCGCGATGAGGTACGCGGTCGCTTCACTCATCCCCGGCAGGACTATTGCAAGCCCCGCCACTGTCCCATCGAGGCGCGTCTCCACACCATCGACGATATCTACGATCTGCGGTGCGACAGGCGCATCGAGATCGATCTGGACCTGGACATTCTCAATCTCCGGATGTCCGAGCTGCTCGACAGCCACCTCGCTAAGGGGGTGGCTGAAGTTCACTACTCGCAGGACTTTTACCCCGCCCTGCGTGGCGGTCTGATTCGACTCTTTTTTTGTCATTATATTCCACCTCATTCGATCTTGATTATCCTTCCGTCCCATCCCGAAAAACCGTGTCCGGTGTACCCGATCTCGGGAATGGGATGCCCACGCAGCAGTTTGAGCTGCATGATCGCGGTCGGGAAGTTCACGTATCCACCAACGTTGATATCAGAGAAGATATCATCGTATTCAGATATCTCTTCCCAAACCCGCAGCGGGATGTATGGGTAATCTGCTGAGTCATCGCTGTCGAGTTCTGCAACGAGATACTCGCCCTCGATATCGCGAAGCGGGAATTTGATCAAGTCTTCGAGATCGCACAGATCAGGGAGATCGTTCACATCCGTCAAGTTCTCGGACTTCCATGTATCGAAGTCGAAAACCTCATCGACAGGTAGAAACTCTGTGTATGAGTCCTTCCAGTCCGCGAGACTCGCAACCTCACGAGCCTCGTTGTTGTAGTACAGTTTTGTTTTGTTTTGTGTTGACATAGTTCAGTCTCCTTCGACCATTTTGGTCGATGCACCGACCAGGTCATGAACCTGCCGCGACCTTGTGCCACCGCCGGTGCGCAATATATAGTTGTGCAAGGTAGTATATAAAGGTTTTGCTATGGCTCTGCTGCTATCATCCCTGATGCACGTTCTGCGGATCGCGGGCGGTATCCTTGTAAGCTGTACCGCTTGCGGATCGTCACTGACCTTCGCCAATGAAGCCCCGATGCTTTAACACGGGGAGGAATTAGCGATCGAAAGGTTTTTGAACATGCACGTAGATGTTTTAAAGGGCTGCTGTCAACCAGCCTATCGTCGTCCGTTCCTGATATCAGGCGTCTCATGGAGAACCAACTCCTTAACGAAAACTGGAATGACAAGTCCCGACCCTTTAGGGCGGGGCAGTTGACATCGCTACCCAACTTGTCGAGCGCATCAGCGATCTGGTCGACAAGTTTTTCTTGTACTTCATCGCCGAAATGATCATAGCAAGGGTCTATGATCTCGACGATGATGCATCTGCGCCGTTTGTCCACTTGTGTTGTGCCGATTGACATTTTATGTACCTCCTTCTATCATCTGCTGCGCGAGTTCGTGTTCGATTATGTCCCGCTCGGTGTGCTGCCGGTGCGGCAGGCGGAGATCGAAAGCAGAATACTTCTTGATGATCCTGCGGTTATCGATCTTCGCAGCGAGTTCTTCGATTTTGGGGTTCATGTTATATCTCCTAAAAATAGGCGGGTGATCGCCTATTTATAATCAATGATAATCGCTTCAATGCCGTCGCCCCGCGCGTCATCATCGAATATGATGATTGAGCGCAGGGACGCTTTGATGGTCTCTTCAGCGATCCTCATCATTTCAGCGACCCAGTCATCCGGGTCTTCGCCGCACTCTTTCGCTTCATCCCGCGCATCTGCGAACTCTGATGCCGCGGGGACGCCGCCACCCATTACATCGAGCTCATCTTCATCGACGAAAGCGCTGCAATCTATCGATAGCATCAGATGCTCGATATCCGGGCTGAAGTGGTTACCAGCCTGGACGAATGTCGGCTTCCCGGCTTCAACGATCCGGGCATTATCGAAGTCCGAATATTTAAGATGAATGACATAGCGCCCATTCATATTATACTCGAAGTTCTCATCGTCCATCGCCATGATGGCATCGACCAGGGGCTGTTTCGGGACTTGCAGAACCCCAAGAACATTTGCTTTGATCCAACCCTCTGGGGCTGCCTTACCAATCGGCAGCCGCATGACTGCCTCGTCTCGCATCGATACCCAGATGTCCCGATCATCACTATGTCCCACTTTTGGGAATCTTCTTGCCGCGGTCTCAATCGCGGATTCCTGCCATTGTGTTGTCATTGTTGTTCATCTCCTCGAAAAATTTACATCCCCATCAATCAATACGTCTGAATTATACGTATCAGAACACAGCCGTTCATCATCCAGTACAGACCACCCGAGACCGCGGCGATCGCATTCTTTGATCGCAGCAAGCATGTGTTGAGGATCGATGAAATATTCGATGTATCCGCCCCCGTCCACACCTTCAAACGCGAGGTAGAAGGCGCCATCCTCGCATCTGTACATCTCAAGAGTTTGCAACGCGTCTGGATTGACGTTATCAAGCCCGATCCGGCACATCATATCATAATACTCGAGATCGAGTATCATGATCGCCTCTTCAAATTTGAATCGCTGCGCATCACTTGTGTCTTCACACGAATGTTGCAACGATCCGCGTATCTCGCGATATATCTGTGCAATGCTTTCTTGCACGTCTTCAATGTTTTCGTTTTCGGTAAGACAAAACGTTTCGCCTCTGAATTCGATTTCGGTTTCGTTCATGTTGTTCATCTCCTTATTAAAATAAAATGGGATCATCATTCATCCCATATTTTATATTGCGCGCGGGCTTCTGCATCCGTGTATGTCTCAAGAGTCCGCCGCGCGTCCGGGCTGGCGGTCGTGTCGTTATCGACCCACCTATCGCCCATGGTCGCGCGATCTTTTAGATACGCAATACGATCATGTAGTGCGTCTCTGTGTTCGCTGTCTGTTGTTATGCTCAATTCAGTTTCGAGCATTTCAATATGTGATTTGAGATCGTCAAAGTACGCGTTTGCGTATTTGTCGAAATCGTCGATATCTGTCTCGGTTGTGTTATGTGTGTTCATAGTGTATCCTCTCCTATGTATTTGCCACCGACCGGTTAAGTCGATGGATGCTCGCGCCTCTCGCGCTGCGCATGTATCTATATCAGTCAACTACCCCACCCTAAAGGGTCGGGGCTTGCTCCTGAAGTTCATGTTCTATGAACCCCGAAACGATGGGCAAGTTGACGGTTACCCTCGCTGCTATATTCATAGCAGCTATGTGGTCTGCATGACCAGAGAAGCCACACAATCCACATCTGAATGTGTCTCGATTGGGTCTGTTCTTCCTTGATATGTGGTGGCAGACCGGACATTCCTGGCTTGTGTATGCTGGATCGATCCCAACAACGGGTATGCCAGCCAGTGCCGCTTTGTATTCTATGAACCGCCTGAGCTGGTAGAATCCCCATGAGTGCTGCCTGCGTCTCTGAGACTTTCGTACCGTTGTCCCATTCCTAATACCACCGAGCTCTTCGAGCGCGATGATAGATTGGGTGTCTTTAGCCTTCGCAACCAGCTCTTTGGAGATACAATGGTTCATATTTCGTCTGAACCTCGCTTCTCTACCACTTATCTTCTTTAAATGTCTCTTTGCGGACTTAGTACCACATCTCTGTAGGTCTGCTTTCAAGGATTCGATTCTCTCTCGAACTCTATCCATCTCTTCACCAGAGTACGTGTCGCCGTCCGAATCCACAGCGATGTTAACAATGCCCATGTCCACACCGAGTACACCAACTGGTTTGATCATCTCTTCTTCAGGCACATCAACCACAACAGCGAGGTAGAATGTACCATTTCGATGGATGAGATCAACTTGCCCTCTGATGCGATTCATGCGCATTGCTTGATACTGCCCAAACACGATGGGGAGTTCTATCCTACCATCCAGCGTTAGGATCGAAACTCGGTCAATTCCCTTCCATGATAGTATGCGCTGATCGTAGACCATTGCACCATCTCGTCTAAAGGTTGGCTTGATCTTCTTATTCCGCTTATAAGATTCGACAACCTTTGAGATCGCTCTGACGGTCATCTGTGCAGATAGACCATATCGCTCTCTGATGTCGTAGTAGACAATTTTCTGCAATTTGACCTTGTTAGCACACCTATTTTTAAATGCTACATTTGCGATATCGTTGCAAGCATCGTTGAATCGATGCATCGTCTTAAGCAGTTTTTCGTACTGCTCTTTATCGGTATTGACCTTCACCATCAATGTTTGTAGCATAGTATTGTATGTATCTGTATATCTACTTAAGTCTTTCGGTCGCCAATTCCTCCCCGCCCTAAAGGGCTGGGGCTTCCTTGGCGAGACTTTGTGATAGTGGTATATAAAGGTTTTGTGTGATGGCTACTGCTATCGATTCACGGATTAAAATAAAAACAGTGTTTTGTGTTTGGGGGTT
>PIXW01000082.1 GCA_003601535.1 ANME-2 cluster archaeon | reverse complement strand
GTGCCCCAACTATTACCGGAGATGCTGTACTGGTAAAAATTGTATCCAGGGGATTCATCCGCGCCCCCCCCCCGAGAGCGAAGATGTGATCATCATGTTCACCCATCCAATCACCGATGTAGAGCAGTGATCCGCCGTCGCCCACACCTTCACTTTCAGGTATATCACTCATATCTTCCCATGTGGCTGTGGGGATGTGGTATCTTGCAAAATCGCCGTTCGGGACACGCTCATCATACTCGCCACGCAGTGCATACAGGTATTCGCCAACAGAGACCAGCGAAGCCCCATCATCAGTAAAAGTCCAGTTGGAATTAAAGGTCAACGCCTCCCACGAATCATAACTGTAACGTGCGAACCTCGTTTCGCGTTCATTGCTGCCAATCAAAGCGTAGACATGATCATCGTATTCTGACCATGTTATGGCATCACCCGCCCCCTGCGCATGAGGTGTATCTGCTAGTTGCTCCCAAACATCGTTCGTTATGCTGTAGCGATAGAACAGTGTTCTGTTGCTATCACTATACCTACCGCCAAACAAAGCGTATATGTGATCGTCACGATCCCACACCATGCTCATGCCGTTTCTGAATGCACCGGATGGAAGCCCGGAAGTGTTCATTGATATCCAGCTATCGGTATCAGGGTCGTAGCGCGAGAACGATGGGGTAGATGTTGCATACGGGCATCGTGCAACATAGATGTCGTCACCCGTGCCAACCACCGCCTCACCATAACCACCAGACACGATAGTAGCAGATCTCTCAGTCCATTTCCCTGCTTGAACGACTGTGGTACATGACAGTGATAAAAACAACGCGGTAAGCACGAGTAGCTGTAGATATCTTCTCATCATGATACATCAACCTCTGCTATCACGACACCCGGATGATACATAAATATTTGTATCGATTAATGATGAAATTTGTGCGATGCAGATAGGTCTGTTGTGTAGACCTGACACAACAGGTCAAATTATACATTCCGGTAACAGTAGACACTTTTGAGGCCATCAGCATACACCCGATACAAGTATGTAAAATTTTATATTATTTTTTATCACGAATTTAGCCGCCACAGAAGATGCATTTTACCATCGCTTTTGAAGTGGATACAAAAAAATCAAAAATTTCCGGCATGTCACGTCCCCCTGAGCAGATCCATCGGCTGTATCCGGCTGATCCCAACCACATAAACAGCGGTTGATACGAGACCCATGACAACCGCAAGTAACAATCCCATGTAGATGAACTCTGCTTTGAGCAGAACGAGATCATTGAATCCGACAGCACGGTATATCAGGTAATTAAGCAGTCTGGAGATTGGAAATGATAAGAGACACCCGATTATCCCGCCCAATCCGCAGATGATCAGTCCCTCCAGTCCGGTGTTTGTGAAAAGCGATCCTTTCGAGAGACCAAGTACTTTTAATATTCCGATCTCCCTCTTCTTTTCGTTTAAGGAGAGAAGCATGGTGGTTATCACCAGAACCATGCCCATAATAACAGCCAGCGCGACGATTGCGGTTGCACTGATGAGAATCGTTGCGTTCTGCATGAGGATCTTTCGCAGGTACTCCTTGTTGGTGCTGACCTCGTACGGATACTGCGCTTCAAGCGTCTCCTTCACAGCATCTGCGGTTGCCGGGTCGTGCAGCCGTATGATCAGCATATTCACCCGGTCGTAGTATTTATTTCCGGTCAGGTCCTGAAGTTCGGATAGAGGAAAGATGATCGTCGGGTTTGAACTGAACATCGAGAGCGAGTCAGTGATGCCAGTTATCCTGAATCGCTTCTCTTCTGCCTCGGATAGTGTCTTGCCTACAAAGATGTCATCGCCGATGGATGCGTTCAGCATCTCCGCAGCCCTCGAATCGATCAGCACCTCGTACGTCCAGTTTCCATCGTATCTGCCAGCGTTATAGTGGGGACTGGCGGTAAGAGCGTTTCCAGCGGATACGCTCACCATCGTATCGGCTGTGCCCACTGCGCCCATGATTCCGATTCCGAAGACCTGTTTTGGTTTCTCTCCTCTCTTGAATGCATACACAATCTCGGTTAGTATCGGCGATGCCAGAGCTATGCGGTCGTCCTTTCGCAGTTCCTTTGCCAGTTCATGCGCACCATCGATGCTTGCCTCTCCTGCTCCAAGATACTGCGATGACAGATCCACGCTCTTTCCGGTCATCCACAGATGCATCGTGCTCTGCTTAAAGGTTCTATCGCCTTTTGCAAGGAGTCCGCTCCCGAGCGAGGCGATAATAACGATGGAAATAACAGCGATTGCAACTCCAGCAATCGACAGGATCGATCTAACCTTATTATGGGTGATTGTTCGTGTTGCTATCATCATCTCTCCAGTCTGGTTATGTCAAGCCGTCTGCATGTTATAGCCGGGAATATCCCGGATACCGCCCCGGCAGCAACCGCCACCCCAATTCCTGCGATCAGAAGCAGCGTTGGCATCACCATGGGGATGCGGGTCTCATACAGACGGTATCCGATATCGCTAAGGATCGCTCTTCCGCCGATACTCAAGAACGCTCCCGCGATTCCTCCGATAAGCGACAGAAGAATCGATTCAGAGAGCACGATTCTGGCGATCGTCGCATCAGAGATACCGATCGCCCGCATCACTGCAAACTCCTTCTGCTTCTCATTAACTGACATGATCATCGTGGTTGAGATGAAGAGGATGCAGATGAGAATCGATACACTGACCACAGCAATGGTTGTGGCAAGTATCTTTTTGTCGCTGATTATGCTATATGCCGTTGATTCGGTGTTTGATAATACAATTGCGTCCGGATAAATAGATTTTAGGAAATCTTTGGTCCCGCCGCTCACGATAATCTGGTTTGCCCGATCTCCCTCTCTATTTCCTGTGATATTCTGGAGTTCTGAGAGATGGAGAACGATCACCGGGCTCAGCGAATACTCAGGCATTGCGACCACATTGACGATTGTAAACGGCTGTAACGAGGTCTGCGATTCGCCTGCATAGATTACGTCTCCGGTATGAACGCCCAGTAATCTGGCGGTCTTCTCGTTCACCACTGCCTCATGCGTATCATCTGGATCACCAGGTGTGAACCCTTCTGATGAAACCGGGGGAACATCGATACTTCCAGGTATCACCCCGATTCCGATGATTGCTTTTGGCCCTTCGCCGTCTCCACAATCCGATGCGTACAGCACCCTGTTAAGAACCGGACTTGCGCCGTTGACATCGGGATTTTCAATGATTCTTTCGACACTCTGGTGAACCCTTCCGAGCATCGTCTGCTCTGAGTTTGTTATCGGATCGGTGACGCCAGAGCCGGATGGGACGATCCAGTAGTCCACTTCCTGCGCATACATCGCGGATGAGCCTTCTTTCAGACCCAATCCTGCTGATGTCATCAGTATCGTCATCGCAATGGCTACAGCGATCGCCAGCAGGGTGAATGCTGTTCTCGACCGCCTCCTGCCAAGATTCAGCAGCGCGATTTTAGTAGAGTACATCTACGATCACACCGTCCCTTATTTCGATCGTTCGTTCTGCCCGTTGCGCAATCTCGGGATCATGGCTCACCACAACAATCGTTTTGTTGTACTTCTGATTGATCGCTACCAGCAGGTCCACAATGCCTGTTCCGGTGCGGGTATCCAGCTCACCCGTGGGCTCGTCTGCAAGAATGATGGGGGGATCATTCGCAAGCGCACGCGCTATTGCAACGCGCTGCTGCTCTCCGCCGCTCAACTGATAGGGGTAATGCCTCCCGCGATCGATGAGTCCGACTGCTGACAATAGACCATGGACTCTGTCCTTTCGTTCCCTTCTACGCAACCCTGCTTCTCTCATCGGAAGCTCGATGTTCTCATACGCTGTCAGCGCCGGAAGAAGATAGAAGTGCTGGAATACGAATCCGATCTTGTGCAATCGAAGTTTTGATAGCGCACGCTGGCTCATTCTACCGGTATCCTTTCCACCGATTACAACCGAACCGGTTGTTGGCTGTTCGATGCAACCAATGAGATGGAGGAGCGTTGATTTACCAGAACCTGAGTGACCGATTATCGCAACAAACTCGCCGCGTGCTATGGAAAGATTGACCTCCCTGAGCGCATGAACATAAGTTTCGCCTAAATTATATATTTTTGATAGTTTTATTGCCTCTATCAACTCACACACCGTAAGGTATTTGACTTATATCTTTAAGATGATTGGCATGTAAGACATGCTACATTTTATCTCTTCTTCTGACCAGATATGCAGTTATCAGCATCAATATGGCTGCAAATGGCCCACACTCCACCCGTGGTGAATCTTTTGTTGCGGCGGAGGTGGGCGTTGGGGATGCTACTCCGGAAGGTTCTGGTTCTGCTGTCGCAGCAGGCGTGGATGATGTTGTTTCTGAAGATTCTGCTGTTATGGCGGGAGTTGGTGTTGGAGATACGTCTTCAGGGGGTACCACATCTATCGTTCCGTAACTTGCTGCTCCGATTATTTCAGGATATCCAAGAATCATCCGGTCTGTTGTTACAGCGCAGTATAGCGAAAAAGAGCCTGATGCAATCGCAGGTACGTTAATGTTGGCTTCGTATTCGCCGGCGCCATCCGGAGTTGCCATCTCCTCAAATAATGTGCTCCCCTGCGTCAGCACGACTTTTACAGTCTCATCTACGGTCACAGGAACGCCATCTCTGCTAATGTTGACCACAACATGGAGTGTTTCGCCTGGTTCCACCCGGGATGCACTCGATACCGAGAGATCATAAACCGACATCACCACCGGTTTCATCGCCAGAATCCGTCTCTGATGCCCTATTGTCAGTGCATAAGTCCCTGGTGTTTTAATTGTGCCAGCAGGTATGGTCACTGTTTCGTGACCCCCGGTATGGTGGATTATCCGGTCCCATACAGGTTTTTTATCGTTATCGATGAGTGATATCTGAAAATTCTGTATTTCCGAGACGCCGACGCTAACATTGATGTCCTGGTCCATTCGATAGATGCCGATGTCTGTTACCTCATACATCCCGTCATCGTAGGTAATGGTTCGATCAGGCGTGTCGATGACGCTGTCAAGCGTTATGGTGGCACCAGATGCGAGTGCGCAGGGGATGCATATATTCAAAATAATAGTAAAATAAATAAATCTAGCAGGTATGTCCCTTATCATCTGTTTGTATTTCCTGGTAATCGTTATTGAAACTATCTGTCAATATCATCAGATCGGACAGATAAATATATTCACCATCATTCGATAGCAGGTACGCACCAAAGCATTTATGTACCGGCGGTACGCTATTCGGTATGAAACCTTTGCCAGCGGGGTAGGGTAGCCAGGACATCCCGTCGGGCTCATAACCCGAAGATCGATGGTTCAAATCCATCCCCCGCTATTCGATGTATGCCATGAATATCCGACTGCGTGATTTTATTATTACAGATGATGACTGGATCTTTGCAGTATCTGGTTATGATCACACCGGTGGCGTTTCGGCAGTTCTCAGATATATACCTGATCAGAACGGCGATCGTGAGGCGAACGGCATCAGGTACCGTAAACTTGATTTTGATGAAGCCATCAGATTTCTGAAGGAGAATCGCGCTTCATGGAACTTTCGCCTTCCCGAAGAAGAGATCACAGAGATTCTCAGGCCCAGCGAGCGCATACCATCTCTTGTGAAGGAAGATCCGCGAGTTGAGGCGATCGTTGATCTGCTTCTAGAAGCAGGAATTCCGATGGAGAAGATGGGGGTTACAGGCTCAATGCTTCCCGGATTGCAGATCAAAGGTTCGGATATCGATTTTGTGGTGTACGGAAGATACTGGTTTCTCGCAAGAGATGCGATCATGCGAGAGATGCAGAAGAACAGGGATTCTGGCAGACTCTGCATAACAGGGATCAGTGATGAGCTGTGGCATCAGATTTATGCAAAGAGAGTTCCGGAAATTTCATTTAAAGAATTTTTGATCCATGAATTGCGAAAAGGAAATCGAGGAATGATCGGGGATACGTATTTTGATCTGCTCTTCGTCCGCGACTGGGACCAGCTGCCAGTGCGGCAGGAACGCGGCATTGATCTGCAGCACCGCACCATCACCGCGCGGGTTACCTGCGCCGATCTTGCCTTCGACAATCCGGCAGTGTATGAGATCGATCATCCAGTCATATCTGAGATCCTGTGTTACACGCATACATACACAGGGCAGGCATTACAGGGAGAGTGGGTCGAGGCGAGGGGTATGGTGGAACAAATCGGTGACGGTCGCAGGCGCCTCGTCGTTGGGACATCGCGTGAGCCCGCTGGTGAGTGGATGCGATCGCTCAGTCTACTGAGGAAGCATCATATCCGATAAAAATGGGGTGTTACAGCCTCTTTCTCTGGAATTTTTCCTTGATCGCTTCAATCAACTTCTCGACAGTCCAGCCGTCCTCCGGAGCTGAACTGATCAGCACATAGCCGATTGCGCCGAGCACAGCCAGCACAATTAATATGGTAGCAATCAGCGTTGTCTTCGATTTGGTCGTCGGCTTCACTGAAAGTTCGCCTGATTCGGTGCCGATCGCAACGGTGTATGTGCCCGCCTTGGCGATCTTGGGTGTGAACTCTATGGTTTTGGTCTCACCGACATCAAGGGTGACATTCTCACTGCCAGCAGTGACAACGGTGCCATTGCCATCATCGATCGTCAGTTCTGCATGATACGTGCCTTCAAGATCACCTGTGTTCGTAACATCGACTGTAACCTCAAATCTCTTACCCGCAGGCACCTCCTCTTCCGGCAGGGTCAGATCAGAAAGCTCGAATTTTGCAGATGGCAGAACCACGGTGATCTTCCCGCTTGCATTGAGATAGTTATCCTTGCTTGCGGTGACCGTATAAGTGCCTGGCTCATCGGTGGTATATGTCAGTGTTCCTGTATCATCGGTCTTCCCGATATCATCATCATCCCATGTTATGGCTGCGCCCTCGATTGCGTCACCATCTGAGGTCACCTTAATCACCACGTCATCGCCAGGATTAACCTTGTCTGGCATCTCGATTGTCAGTTTATCCTTCTGCGCTTCTTCTTCGGCTTCTTCTTCGGTGAGAATCCGGACGTCCTCGGATGCGGAATCATAGTCCTTCTTGGTTGCTGTTACCGTGAACGTACCTGATTCCTCTGATGTGAATCTGACCTCGCCGTTCGAATCGGTCAAGCCGAGATTCTGCCCATCGAATGTAACCTCGGCACCCTCGACAGGGGAGCCGTCTGATGCTGCTGTTACTGTTATCGTTAGTTCTTCCTTCACGACCGAAGGTTCAGAGACATTGATCTCAAGCGAGTCCAGTGAGCCGACCGTCCGTCTGACGAAGAGGAAGTACCGTTCTTCGTCCTCTGAGACCTTGAATCCGATATTATCCGTTATCATGATGGTCTCGTCACCTTCGAGATCGATACTGTTCTCTTTGTTCTTCATCGTGATTCCAGTGGATGTAGCGCTTGTGATCTCCATCTCGCCGTATTCGTCACCATTGTCTATAGAGATGGGATCATCTGAAATCTGGAATACAGCCTCGATTGTAACCATATCCGACTCTGTGTCAGCAAAGACGCTGCTGACACGGATCGCGATGATCGGAACATCATCCAGTTTTCCGAGATCTTTCTCGTACACATACGTGTCTGGCGATCTCACAATATCGGTGTCCACACTCTTTCCATTCTTCAGCAGTTCGAATTGCGCCTGTCCTCCGTCGACATCGAGTTGTACGACCCTTAGC
>PIXW01000081.1 GCA_003601535.1 ANME-2 cluster archaeon | reverse complement strand
ATTACGCTGATAAACGGCAAAAACAGAATTCTAAGAAGAATTATAAGAAAGCAAAGTCTGCAAGCTCTGCGAAAGATGGGCAGGCAGACGACAGTTTTCCGAAATCGAACTCTGTTGCAAAGATGGGGTTCTCTTATGCTGTTATGGGTGTGGGAGTCCAATATAAATTGATTTCAGGTATATCTATAAGCCCAGATCACTCGATTGGAGAAACTACCATGTTTCCGGAGGCTTTTGGCCAGACACTCGATTGCCACCCCCATCTGGATGGCATTCTCGGAGATGGTATTTATGGGTGTAGATGGATTACTGATCTGGTTTCTGGAAATCACGCCACGCCATACTTTCTACCACGTAGTAATGTGACTTTCAAAAGCAAAGGAGCTCTGGGGTGGTATGATATGCTTTATTCCCTTTGGGAAGATCCTCAGGGGTGGTTAGAAGAGTATCATATGCGTTCGATCTCGGAAACGGTTAATTCGATGGTGAAATGCCGGTTTGGCGCGCCGCTGAGGAAGAGACTTGAATCGCGGAAGGAGACTGAGACGCGGCTCTAAGCTTGTGGGGCACAACATCCGAAGAGTGGGGTATCTTGAGATCATGGGCGACGTGGTGCCGCACTGGCGCAGACAGAGGTGTGCGTGAATTTCGTCCCAAGACCCTCCGAACAGAAACCTTTATATGCCATTAACATGTTTATTAAATCTGGTAATACTTCATATCATCAATAATAGGTGAAGTATTACAAAACCATATAGGTAGGAGGTATACGGATGATAGAACCGATTCAACCCGTTGAAGTGAAAGCAGAACTGAGTGAACTCGACCTCGCCGGCATCGATAAGATAGCAGAAGACGCTGTGGAGTTCATTGACAGTGGTCAGATGAATGTGAGACAGGCATCGACATGGGCGATCCACCATCTCGACGATCCATGGGGTTTCCCATCGCTTACCGCGCTGTACAACAGGATGGTCAGACGGCTGGAGACCAACTTTCCGGCAAAACAAGAACTGGTCAGATACATTCGGATGTGGTGAAATACGTAAAGGGTGTGCTGATCAACAGCACATCTGCTATTTTTATCGTGCCGTATCTTTTCCAAAACTCATGGAATGCGGACAAGATAACTCCGCTGCCGCAGATATACGACGCTCACACCGCAATCGCGCAATCTTTTCTTCAGTTCAGAATCATTGGTAAAAACTGCAACATCCATCTCGATTGCGAGTTCCAGTATCGCATCATCGACATTTCCTTTACGATCAACTGTCCTGCATCGATTTAGCAGGGATAACGCAACACGGGCAGCATTTCGATTGGCGCCGGCACCGGATGCGATCTGCTCAAGTTCATACACCACGCCGGATGGAACGATATACTCATCAAAATTAAGCGTTGCAAGCTCTGAGAAGATATCGACACCAAACTGAACAGGCACCATCAGTGCATTGGTGTCGAGGATGATTCTCATCCAATCAGTTCACCCACCCCAATCAGCCGCCATCTAGCTCCGATCCGCCTTGATATCGCAACCCTTGATCCGATCTCGGCGCATACAGGACGCTTCAGTTTGACATCAACATCATCACCGTGTGCACCGGTCACAGTGCCCACGGTGGTTGCGGTTCCGATGTTCAGCATCAATGGCTCATTTGCATGAATGGGGTCGACCGCTGCTTTATCACTCGATCCGACAACCCATTTGAGGAGGGTGGTATGCATGCTGAATGCGTCCCAGACACGAGGTAGCGTGTCTGGTTCACCAGCAACCTGTCCCGTGAGCCGATCGCTTTTGGTCATTGCCGGATCCAGCGTTGTGCCTATTGCAAGGAGTCCACCAGGCGTCGCTTTCTTCTGCTTTTTCCCGGCTGAGATGATACTCACAATACGTGTCACTATAGGCGTCCATCTGACATCACCTATCTGCTCAACCTGCCATCCGGGTTTGGTCTCGATATCATCGCCGACACGTATGGTACCCTGGCTGAGCGTGCCGCCGATAACGCCGCCTGTCAACTTTTCAGGGGGTATGCCAGGTCGGTTGACATCAAACGATCGTGCGATCAGGAGGCGGGCTGGCTTATCCAGATCAGGTGACCGGGTTGGAATTTCTTCTTCGAGTGTCTGGATCAAAAGATCGATGTTTATCTTCTGCTGCGCAGATATCGGAACGATTGGAGCATCTTCTGCAACCGTGCCTTTTACAAACTCCTTTATGGCATTATAATGTTCTGCCGCCTCCTCTTTTGATACAAGATCGAGTTTATTGTGCACAATCACGATATTTTTGATTCCGATGATGTCAAGTGCCATCAGATGTTCGCTCGTCTGCGGCTGCGGACAGGGTTCGTTTGCCGCAATGACAAGCACCGCACCATCCATGATCGCAGCACCGGATAGCATTGTAGCCATCAGAGTCTCATGACCCGGCGAATCAACAAATGACACGGTACGCAGTTCTTCTGTTTCAGCGCCACAGTGCGCACAGATCTTCTCCACGGTATAACATTGCGGCTCTTCGCAGTTCGGGCATCTCCGGAAGGTAACATCCGCATACCCCAACCGTATCGATATCCCCCGTTTCAGTTCCTCACTATGCTGATCCGTCCACACTCCGGATAGCGCGCTGACAAGCGTGGTTTTTCCATGATCGACATGTCCTACCATGCCGATGTTAACGCAGGGCTGTTTCAATCGTTTTTTTCCTCCAGTCTTATTCTACACCATACTATCCATGCCGATTATAAGTAACTTATGGGTGATCCGTTCATATTATCGACATATTTATCTGGTTATAGTTCAATATTATATCGATGCCAAGGAGAATAATGATCGTAGATGATGCAAAATATATGCGAGAAATGCTCGAAGAAATTGTAGAAACATCAGAAGGATACGAGATTGTAGGGGTTGCAGCCGATGGTGAGGAAGCGATTGCGAAGTATCTCGAACTTATGGATGCAGGGCTACGACCGGATATTGTGACCATGGACATCGTGATGCCGAACGCGGACGGGATCGCTGTAATAAGAGAACTCAAGAGATACGATCCGGACGCGCGAATCCTTGCGATCTCCGCGCTCGGATCACCAGACACCATCGATCGAGCGATGGATGCCGGAGCACAGGATTACATCACCAAGCCATTTTCTGTGAATGATCTGCTGGATACGATCCAGCGTGTCTCAGCATCCAGAGAAAAAACCCAGGAGAAGGCTGTTTCCGTACTCGCCAAGGAGAATGTGATTCCTGGAACGATCGCATCCAATGAGGGTGGTCACGCAGTTATAACGATACAGAACGCTGCAATCGAGGCGATATCAGATTATAGTGTCGATGAGCGAGTAGAACTTCGCATAAACCCTGAAGACATCGAGTTGCGCACCGAACCAGGTTTCACAGAAAATCAACTGGAAGGAACGATTGTGGAGATCAATCAATCAAATCCGGTTTCGCAGGTAAAACTGGACTGCGGATTCGAACTTTCTGCAAATATACCAACAAAGACGCTCGACCATAAGCACTTCGCAGTCGGCGATCGGGCTTACGCCACGTTCAGTATTCTTTCTGTTCGAGTTAATCGATAGTATTTTTGATTCGCTCCAGCGCATCATATATCCGATCTCTGGGTGCCGAGTATGATATGCGGATGAACTCGCCACTACCGGGGCCAAATGCGGATCCAGGAGTGACTGCGATATACGCATCTTTTAGCAGATGTTCTGCAACAGCATCCCCGCCTCCGTAATCAGCAACATCCAGAAACACATAAAAAGCGCCATACGGCTTCTTACAATCGAATCCAAGCGAGTTTAACCCATCGACCAGAATATCCCGCCGTGCTCTGAACTCCTTCACCATCGACTCGATCGATCTCTGATCAGAGGAGAGCGCTGTTATGCCAGCGTACTGAACAAAGGATGTTGCATGGCTTACCGAGTGTGATTGCAGTTTTAGTGCTGCTTTGATGATATCATCAGGTGCTGCCATGTATCCGAGACGCCAGCCAGTCATCGCATAAGATTTTGAGAAACCATTGATCGTGATCACACGATCGTACATTCCATCAAAAGACCCGATACTGAAGTGTCTTCTGTCATAGATGATCTTCTCATAGATTTCATCGGAAAGCACCATGATATCATAATCTATTGCGATATCTGCTACATTTTCGAGGTCTTTTTTACCAAATACCGCGCCAGAAGGATTACCTGGGCTATTTACGATGATGAGTTTTGTTCTGTCTGTAACATAATCTCCAATATCCAGTGGCATAAAATCACGATCAGCAGGAACCCATACACTGCGAGCGCCAGCATACCTGATGCATGCATCATAAGTGAGCCATGATGGATCGAGCAGTATCGCCTCGTCTCCTTCATCGAGTACCGCCTGTGTTGCCTCGAATACTGCCTGCTTTGCGCCTGGAGTAACGAGAATCTGATCGGATGTGACATCGATATCGTTATCGGTGCGAAGTTTCTCTGCGATCGCTCCTTTAAGTTCGGGAATGCCAGCGCTCGGTGTGTAATGAGTCTTGCCATTCCGCATCGCACGTACAGCCGATTCACAGATGTATTCAGGTGTGGCAAAGTCGGGTTCGCCAAGACTTAATGTGATCACATCCCTTCCCTGTCTTGCAAGATCGGATGCAAGACTTGCTATTGCAAGTGTCGCAGATTCCTCTATGAGATTCAGTCGTGATGATGTCATAGTTATAATTGAATTTATTTATAGGCTCATAAAACTATGTTTGAATGGTGCCGGAAGGCAAAAACAATTCTGGACACCAGAACTCTTCGAACCGGCTCCTGTGAGAGAAAAAAATAAAAAGTGAGGGGAAGGAGTCTGCAGGTCTGCCCAGAATCGTGTAGGGCTGTGCAAGTCCTTGATACACACGTTGAACGCACATATATAAATCAATGATCCAAGAGCGGGGTGAAAGTGAAATTATGGACAGGGCATGTTAAGATGTGCTGATGACTGGATCTGTTGCGAACCCCCTCTCCACCAGAATCGTACGTCCTCCTGCCTGCTTCTCGAAGTGCTGACGACCATCCCGACCTTACCAGCACAGGTCAGGAGATCATCCGTGCAATCTTCCTGCGATATCATCCCCAACGTCGGTGGTGCTCGATGATCCTCCGAGATCGTACGTTTTTACTCTTCCGTCCAGCAGGTTCTCTTCGATCGCATCCACGATCGCATGAGCTGCATCGCGCTCGCCGAGCTCTTCGATTAACATCGCACCAGCCCAGATCGTTGCGATCGGATTGACCTTGTTTTCGCCGCGGTGCTTTGGCGCACTTCCATGTATCGGCTCAAACATGGAGACGCCATCCGGATTGATGTTTCCGCCTGGCGCGAGCCCGAGCCCTCCCTGGATCATCGCACCGAGATCGGTTATGATGTCCCCGAACATGTTCGGCGTGACCAGCACATCAAACCACTCCGGATTCTTAACAAACCACATGCAGATGGCATCCACGAAGTTGAAATCCGTATCTACGTCCGGATATTCGTCTGCAACCGATGTGAAGATCTCTCTCCAGAATCCATAGATATCAGCCATCACGTTCGCCTTGTCCACTGATGAGAGGTGTTTCTTTTGCGCTCTCGCAAGTTCGAATGCATATCGGATCACTCGCTCGGTGCCGCGTTTGCTGATCAGTCCTATCTGGTAGGCTATTTCGTCAGCATCGGTCTCGATATCCAGATCGAATTTCACCTGATATAGATTGCGCACGATCTCAGCGGTGCCGCTGCTTCTGCCGGCGAGAGCGCGGCCACCAGCACCGATATACAGATCCTCAGTGTTCTCCCGCACCACGACAAAATCGATGTCTTCTGATTTTTTATCCTTCAGCGGAGTTTCTACACCTTTCAAAAGTTTTACAGGTCTCAAATTGATGTATTGATCAAAATAAAATCGTGCTGCCAATAAAATTCCCTGTTCGAGCACCCCTGGAGGAACGCGGGGATCACCGACCGATCCGAGATAGATCGCATCATACCCGGATAATTCCTTCAACGTGTCCTCTGACAGTAGTTCTCCTGTTTTTAGATAATGATCTGCGCCATGCGGATACTCGATCCATTCTATATCGAATCCGTATACCTCTCCTGCCGTATCCAGAACCTTTCTGCCCTCTGCAATGATTTCCGGACCAATGCCGTCACCAGGGATCACTGGGATCTTATATTGTACCATGATTATTCCTCGAACGTATCATTGACGTCCGGATGTTAAATCTTTTGCGATTGATCTCGAATTACCACAGATTGTTGAGCATATCGTGAATTGGATGTGAACTGGGTATTAAACCTCGAAAATCTCCCCTATGCTTCCGATCACCTCATCTGGCTTGATATCAGATCTCCTGAGACTCTCTTCGGTCTCAACGCCCGAAAGCACGAGCACGGTCTCCATGTCATATCGAATGCCAGCAAGAATATCGGTATCGAGACGATCACCGATCAATACACATTCTTCTGCATTCACTCCCGGATGGCCGAGCACGATGTCCATCATCGGTGGGTTTGGTTTGCCCATAACGAGCGGCGATCTTCCGGACGCTGTCTCAAGCGCACGTACGATAGCGCCTGCGCCTGGCAGGAAGCCATGTTCGGTGGGAAGAACCGGATCGGTGTTCGTTGCGATGAATTCTGCTCCGTTCATGATATTTTGAAGACCGATTCTCAATTTTTCGTAATTAAAATTTCGATCAAGACCAGCCACAACAAAATTCGCATCTTCACCGATCAGGTGACCCTGTGCTTCCAGTTCCTGGATCAGCCCTGCCTCGCCGATCGGATATATCCTGCTGATGCCGTATCGTTTCCTGATATAAACAGCAGCAGTATAGCCAGCAGTGATTACATTGCTCTCCGCGCATCGGATACCAGATGCGTTCAGTTTTGCTGCGACCGCATCCCTGCTCTGTGTTGAGTTATTCGTCAGAAAGACCACCTTTGTGCTGTCCAGCAACCGGTTGACTGCATCAACAGATCCTGTTATTGTTTCACT
>PIXW01000080.1 GCA_003601535.1 ANME-2 cluster archaeon | reverse complement strand
GATGTTGATGCAAGAACTCACATCTCAAACCACGCGATCATCTTCCTGACGCCTTCCTCGAACCCGACCTTCGGATCAAAGCCCAGTTCCCTGATCCGCGTGATATCTGCATACAGTGTATTCACATCGCCAGCCCACGTCCTGCCGCCGTACCGTATTGCTGCTTCCGGCGAGATGATTGCGACCATCAACTCAGCAAGATGTTTAATCGATGTCGGGCTTCCTCCGGCAGCATTGTAGACCCCGCTTCCCTGCTCGGCAACCAGCACAAATGCATCCGCCATATCAGAGACATAACAGTAGTCCCTGATCTGCTCGCCTGTACCGAGAACCTCAAGCAATAACGGATTCTTCTTTAGTTTGTGTATGAAATCGTACATCACATATCTCGGCTGTCTTGGTCCATACGTATTGAAGATGCGTATCGCTGCAAAATCGATCCCGTAGGTCTCCTTGAATGCAAATCCATACCGTTCGCCAGCGAGTTTCGAGGCACCATAAGGTGAGACCGGATGCAGCGGATGATCCTCATCGATCGGCGTGTACACAGGCTCGCCATAGACCGCTGCAGTGGAGGCATACACCACCTTCTCCACATTCAGGTCCAGACACGACTCCAGGATGTTGAAGGTTCCAAGTGCGTTCGCTTCAAAATCATATCTTGGATTGTCTACGGAATGCGGTACCGATGCATTCGCACCGATATGAAAGATCACATCGATATCCGCATCATCAATGGTTTTTTTGACCAGATCAGAGTCTCCAAGATTGCCTTTTACAAATAGTACATTCTCTGGCAGGTTTTCTTCCTTTCCTGTACTGAGATTGTCATACACCGTTACCGTGCATTCGTTGATCAGCCGATCCACAAGGTGGCTGCCGATGAAACCAGCACCACCTGTCACCAGAATATTTTTTCCTTCGATCATATCTTCCTCGATGCTGCGCTCAATCCCCGATCAGCCCGCCCAGACCACCTGAACCTGATGATCTGCCTGACGTACTCACTGGCATGAACGGACGCAGCGCAGATGCAAGATTCGCGATATTCATCGACTGTATGATGATATGGCCCGGACCTGTGAGTGCTGTCAGAAATAGCCCTTCTCCTCCAAAGAGTGAGGTCTTGATTCCGCCGGCACGGGTGATATCATATCCAACCGTGGCATCGAATCCGACCACTGATCCTGTGTCAACCTTCACAGTCTCACCTTCTGCAAGGTCCATCTCAACAAAGTCTCCACATGCGTGTATGAACGCGGTGCCATCTCCACTGAACCGCTCAAGAATAAATCCCTCTCCCCCAAAGAACCCTGCCCCGAGTTTTTTTGTGAATGCGATATCCATGTTCACGCTGCTTTCTGCACACAGGAACGCATCCTTCTGTGCGAGAAACTCGGTTCCGTGCAGTTCGATCGGCTTGATCCTGCCTGGCACATTTCCTGCGAACGCTACATATCCGCTGCTGCCAGTAGTTGTGAATTCAGTTAGAAAGAGGGATTCTCCGCTGAACTTCCGTTTGATACCACCAAGCAGCCCCCCCTTCATCTTTGCCTCCATCCGCATATTCGCGCTCATATGGTTCATTGCACCAGCCTCTGCGTACACCATCTCGCCTGCTCCCAGATGGATGGTAACGATCTGGAGGTTATCCCCTGTGATCTCGTATTTCATGTTATCACAGTATAATTAGAAACTTGTAACGTATAAATGTGATCAATGGTTTCATGTTATACGATTTCCAGCCATTGGAATGAGTTTGATCAGTACGACATAACCTCAATCAGTCTTTCCCTGGCTATCTCAACCACCTGCTCCCTGATCGATTCGATCGATTGCACCATTGTATAATTCTTCCCACCAAATATCATATCATGTACCATATTACCAACGATGTCATCGTACCCGGGTTCAACCCGCAACACCGCAGATCCCGGAAGGATGCTTGTATCACGCAGTACGTAATCGAGATCCATGTCTGTGATCCCGATTACCGGGATGCCGAGTCGATAGAGGATATCGCCAGCGATAGCTGTTGTGTCATCCCCCACTGTGACTGCCAGATCAGCGTCAGCTGCAAGTTCGAATGAGGATTCGGCATTGTGATCGATCAGCACGACACGTAGCTGGGAACCGACCTGCCGATCAGTAACGCCGATTCTCGGCGCATGGTTTGTCCGCCTGATCGAGCCAGTTCTGATCACCACTTTTTCTATATTGATTCTTCCGAGTTTTTCGATGCCGTGTTCTTTCACTCTTACACCAGTGATATCCACGATCCTGCCATCGTCTACAATGATCTCGACATCATCTGATATGGCTGTCCCGACCACGATCCCGCCGACCCGGATGGTTTCGCCTGACCGTACATCATGGATTCGTCTGTGCGCGAGCCCATTCTCGGTACGCACCACCTGGATGTTCTGTGCTGGCGGAGCCGGTTTGACCTGGAGATTCAGTATGTCGGCGATCGATTCAGCCCATGCCAGAGCATCATTCCATGGTATGACCACGCCGTTCTCCATAGGATGTTCGACCTGGACAACGGGTACACGCTTCGATCTCGACAGAACGATCCTGCCAAATGCGATTCCGCTCTCGATGGATTTCCCGCGATTGAGCAGTATAACCGCGTCCGTCCACGACAGGGAATTGACAGTCTCGCTGGGACCCATTCTCTTACTGATATCGATCCGATCCTCAAGAAAGTGATCGAGAACAGCAGTGCGCCCCATCGTTCCGCCAAGCATCGCTATAGCGTCGTAATGTTCCGAGAGCGCATCCAGTACCATGCGTGCGCCACCCGAATCGATGACCTCGGGACCGTGTATGACAACGCCGATTTTCGGTTTCATCCACCACTCTCACACAGTTCAGCTTCCAGTATCTGCTGAGCATGAGAAATGCTGTCCAGTTTACGTTCTTCCAGACGTTTCAGGTCTTCCAGCGACAATTCCTTGTTCCATTCCTTCTTTTCGACCTCGGCTCCGAGCAGTTCGAGTGCTTCTGTGCTGTACCACATCCCGGTGCTGTCAACAAGCGCCCATGTTTCATGGTCTCTCTCCTCGAACCTCTTCACCTTGCCGATCGTGCCTGTATTAGTGTATCGAACCGTGCTTCCGACCTCTATATCTCCATTCATACGATCCTCATATTCTCGATCTTCTTATATCAATCTTGCCGAGGTCGATGTTCTGTAGTTGCACACCACCTCTCACTCCTGTGATCCGCATCCCGTCGAACTCCTCCATGCCACACAGCACATCCTGTTCAGGGTGTGTTCCTGGCTTGATTTTGCAATCGATGGTGGTTCGTTCACCAGCAGACACAACAATCCTCAACCTGCCGGATGCGGGATGATTCCTGGGAAGAGCGATCAGTGGAGAGCCGATCTCCCTTACAAGGTACAACATGCATCTGACCCCTTCGATCATCTGCTCATCCGTGCCAAATCCTGACGCAACGAAGAGATCATCCTCATCTGTGAACAATACAATCTCGGAATCATCTGTTTCGATGAACCACTGTCCAGTACCTGCTTTCACGATACCGATCACACCATGCTCTCCACGGAGATATAGAATCTCATCGAAATCGATCTCGATGATCTCAGTTGATCTTTCTAACATTGCTCGATTTGCAGGACGGGCATGTCACTTTTTTCCCAATTCCTTTGAACTTGTTGCCGCAATCCATGCATTCGTACTCGTTTGCCGTGAGTGTTTTCACATCGATTGCGGTAACATCACCAACGCTACACATGATGGTTCGCCTCCATGTCATCGATGGTTGTCATGGTTATTTATATACCTTTCCTCCTCGAGAGAACGGTCACCAGTGGGTCAGCGCTGGCAGAAGCGTCATAACTGCTCCACAGGTTATGGGAATCAGCAGATTGTCATCGATAGCCAGAGGTCCCACCCGGAGATCGAATGATTCGATGATCGTACCTGCGAGTGCCCCTGCAAATGCCAGTCCGGATGGCAGGAGCAGAGCAGCTCCGAAAAAACCTGCGATAAGCCCGCTGATAGAGCCTTCAAGTGATTTTTTAATGTTATGCAGGTGTTTTGTTCTTCCTGCAGTAACCCCGACAATCGTGGCAGCGCCATCCCCGAACGCGAGAATCAGCACAGATGCCGAAGCGATCTCTCTTGAGAAGACAATCACCGAACAGAGCGCGCCTAAGGTGAAGAAGATTGAGCCTTTCATAGGCATGTATTCAAGGTCCTGCTCTCTCTCGAAAAGACCAGTGACCCACGAGAGAAGAGGTATCCTGACACCCTGTTTTACAAATATCGAAGACAGAATGGAAGAGAAGAGGATTAAAAGAAGAATCGAAATCACTGTTAATTCCGGCAGAAGGTATATCATGGCTCCGGTGAGCGCGCCAAAGATGATATGAAACGTCTTTCTCCTGATCTCAAATACCTGCTTCTCGTTCAAGACGCCGCATATATCTTTCTGATACGCTCTTGCAGATGTTCCAAGAAGAAGACCCAGCAGTAACCCTCCGACAATGTCGTGGATGTGATGCACACCGAGTACGATTCTGCTCAGTGCGATCAGGGATGCCCACAGATAGAGTATTCTGATGTTTAAAAGAGATGCTCCTGCAAAACTTACTGAGGTGTGCGTACTCGGGAATCCATACCTTCCGATCGTATCCGGCACACATCCGGCAGGTCTCGGGAGTCTGAATACGTCTTTTAGCATGATGCTGATCGCGCCCGCAAGAACAAGTATCGCTATACTGTAAATCCCCTGCTTCATCCCTTCCCTTTTTGCTGTTAGAATGACCACTGCTGCTGAAAATAGATAAATTGATTGACTTACATAGTATGATATAGTTAAAAGTAATGGCGATCCAGTGTACATATTTCCATTGTGCACATCAGATCGTTTAACTGTGATTGAGGATAAACTCAGGCATGATGAAGTTCAATCTCGATGCGATCAGGAAATCAGCAGCACAGGACTTTGAGAAGACGTGGAATCTTGGCAGGGAAACGATCCCGGTTCCAGGGATCAACCAGACATATCCAAGACTCGCATTCGATTATGGAAAGACGCATCCGATCTTTGAGACGGTGCATCTTCTCAGGGAAGCATATCTGAGAATGGGTTTTGAGGAGACGATGAATCCGGTGATCGTCGAGGATCGGGAGGTGCGCCGCCAGTTCGGTTCGGAGGCGCTTGCTGTTCTGGACCGGTGTTTCTATCTTGCAGGGCTGCCGCGTCCTGATGTTGGGCTCTCGGATGAACGGATTGCGAGAATCAACGATATCACCGGCAGGGAACTGGACAGGGATGAGATTGAAACGATCAAACAGGTGCTGCACTCATACAAGAAAGGAGAGATCGAGGGCGATGATCTGGTTCTGGTGCTCTCAAGAGAGCTTGGTACCACCGATTCAAGGATTGTGGAGATGATCGATTCTGTCTTCCCGGAGTTCAGGGAACTGGTTCCGGAACCGACAACAAAGACGCTGCGCAGCCATATGACGTCTGGCTGGTTCATCACGCTATCCTCGCTGGTCGATCGAAGAGAGATTCCATTGAGACTCTTCTCTGTCGACAGGTGCTTCCGCAGGGAGCAGTCAGAGGATGCATCGAGATTGATGGCGTATCATTCAGCCTCATGCGTTGTAATGGGAGAAGATGTCACTGTCGATTATGGAAAAGCGGTGTCTTATGCTTTGTTATCTCAATTCGGATTCGAAAGTTTCAGATTCCAGCCAGACGAGAAGCGAAGCAAGTACTATGTACCTGATACCCAGATCGAGGTGTATGCATACCATCCAGACCTGCATGGCTCGAACACGAAATATGCGGATGGCTGGATCGAGGTCGCCACCTTTGGCATGTACTCGCCGATAGCGCTTGCTGCTTATGATATCCCGTATCCTGTGATGAATCTTGGTCTTGGTGTGGAGCGGCTCGCAATGATTCTTCATAGGTCAGATGATGTCAGATCGTTATCGTATCCGCAGTTCTACGAGTTCACAATGACAGACCATGAACTTGCATCATCGGTCGGAATCGAGCGATCGCCCGTGCACGATGCAGGGATTGCGATAGAGCACGCGATCGTACAGGTCTGTGAGCAGCACGGCAGTGATCCGAGTCCGTGTGAGTATCTGGCTTACGAAGGTGAGTTGTTCGGGCATCGTGTCCGGGTCATGGTCGTCGAACCTGAAGAGAATACGAAATTGTGCGGTCCTGCGGCGATGAACGAGGTCATGGTTCACGATGGCAATGTTATGGGAGTACCGCGCACAGAGAGATGGGATACCGTATTAAGAGAGGGCGTTCCTGCCGGTTTCAGATTCATCGATGCATTCGCTGCAGAGGCTGCTCATGAGATCGAGAATGCGGCAAGATGCGGCAGTGATTGCGAGACAAGGGTCAGGGGCGTGAAGGTGCCTTCGGAGATCAATATCGAGATCAAGCCTCATGCGAACCGGTGGATCACGTCCAATAATAAGAAGATCGATATTCGCGGACCTGTTTTTACCACGGTGCGGATGAGGGTTGTGTGATTGTGCGGATATCAGGTCTTTCTGGTTTTCGAATCAAAGTAAGACTTCCCTACCATCCGTGATACCTCAGTGCTGATTTAAACCTTAACTTATTTGTGGTAGAGCATCATCATTATTTAAAGCCTTTCTAAAAAGAAAAAAGAGGATTGTTATCTATTGCTTCCTCGTTCACTTCTTCTGCTTTTGTCCAGCCGAAGTTTTTAAAAAATAAAACGAAGCCAGTTGTTCGCTGGCTTCATCTCTTTCTTTTCATTGCAATCACAGCCAGTACCATCAGCGATACAAGAGCCAATAAGAATCCAGGTGGTGTAATCGCTGGAACTGGAACTTCTTCCACGGGTGGAGGTGGCGGTGGCAAAGTAACAGGATGGTCCACCCAATCTTCTGAAATGATACCACTGTCATCATTTATGGCGTATTTGAAATAGATGTGTCCTCCCACAAGGTCGCCTGAAGTGGTTATGTCTGTAGACCAGCTCTCTCCAGGTGCTAAGCTAAAGTTAGCGTAGGGTGATGGAAAATTTATCCCTTCAAGATCATCGTACCAATCCATGGTTGTATCGAACGCTAACCCGCTAATACAAAGCGTATCACTGGCATCATCATTAGTGATGGTAAACCTGTGGAGATATTGCCCTGTGTTTTGAGGATCGGGCGTTGGGTAATCTACGTCCCAACCATGGTCAGGCATAGCTTTTGTTTCATTCGTAGCCTTAGTCCATGTAACGCCTGATATGCGCTTGGTATTCCAGCGTGTTAGCCAGAACTTGGCTTTAACCGTAACCCATGTACAGTGAGGGATGTTGGCTCCATCTGCAGTAACATCTACGGCATGCCGACCATTGTCAGGATCTTTCGTTTTAGGAAGTCCGGGCATATTATTTACCCGTTTGTGCCATTTTAATGGTTGATTACCGCGCTGACTATCTGAACGTGGGAAGTGACTAATATCAACCACCCAGCCAATCACATCAATGTTATCTTCCTTTTGCCAGAGCTTAAAGTGAAGATCAGTGGCGAAGTCACTATATTTATTTTGATGTAGCTTCCAGGTTTCACGTACCGGTACCCCATCTGGGCATTCTACAACGGCGTACCTGAAAGAAGATCCGTCGAAGAAACCCGGACTGCCCTCGAACTTCTTGGTCGCTGGGTTGTAGATGATTGATTGGGTCATAGTACCACCCGGGTTGCCCTGATCGGTATCATGAGCAACGACAACTTTGTACTTGCCACCACCAAGGTCCGTAATGCCGACAACCGCTGCGGTATGCCAGTCACCCTGGATCTCGATATCTTGTCCCTTATCAATTTCAGCTGCCAGCTTGGACAAGTCAGCGATCTTCCGGGTGGTTACCGGGATATTGTTCATCTTCATGTATGCCTTTTTGTCTTCCCACCATGCGTTGCGCTCTCCGGCTGGTCGGGTGGAGTCAGGATCAATCCAACATCCCCCTTTGTTCCAATTGGTAGCGGTTTTCATTTTTGCGATGGAGAGACCATTGTTATTCAGTCCCATGTTGTGTTTCTTGTTAAGAAACTTGAGGCTGTTAGACACCGCTGCCGGACAACACTCGCTCAACCCACAATCTTGATTGGGGAAGTTAGCATGTACATGTTTTTTTGCACCGACCGCCGCGCCACCAACCAGCGGTTTCGCGGGTTGGAGCGGTGGGATCGCTACACCTCCAGCACCACTGCTTATAACAACATCCTGATCAAACACCACGGCGGTCCCCGTTTCAGCAGGCATACTGCCTAACGTTGTGTTGGTGAAGGTGTAGCCGTAACTGATAGAGGTTACATCTGTCCCCGACGGAACCCCAAGATCGAAAGCAAACGATATGGACTGGTTAACACCTTCACCCTCGATGCTCAGCACCGGTATGTTCTGTACTTGCCAGCTTCCGTTGGCTGCCAGGTTGAAATACATGACGGGCTCCTGTCCTGTAAATGTAAAATTCACGGAACCCCATTCCGAGTTGAGTATGGGCACCCCATCTATATAGAAGTCAATCTGGCTAAAGTTAACTTCATCCGCACTTACAGTTGGTGCGAGCCCGATGATAAAGATCGCTGTGACAACAATCGATATTGTCTTTTTCATCATTTCTTTTCACCTCCTACTGTATCCGGGCATTATGTACAGCGCCCTCCCTCGGCAGTACCACCCCTACCAGCGTTGTTGCACCAAGCGAGAGTGTTCTCGTTGGTGGTTGTCCATTCACCGATACCAGCATCGCTGCCAGTATCACAGTTATACCTACCATGACGGTACCAATACTTTCCATTGTTTGTACCTCCCTTTACTTCCGTTGGGACAGACGCATAACAGCGTCATGTTTCGTATTAAGTTGTTACACTTAAAACACCCATCTCAATGGGATCATGGTATATAAACCTTACGATTTGATCGGCGCGTTGCGCAAACCAGTATGAAATTTCTGATCACTACAATCCATGAAAATCGAGATGCTACGCAGATGTTGATGCTGAAGTGTGAGAGATATCGCGACTCTATGGATAGTATGAGAGT
>PIXW01000079.1 GCA_003601535.1 ANME-2 cluster archaeon | reverse complement strand
GGATTTAGCGCAGGTCCTGACGTGTCCTTGAACGGATCGCCGACCGTGTCGCCAACAACCGCTGCTTTGTGAGCATCAGAACCTTTTCCACCATACTCACCGTCCTCAATCAGTTTCTTTGCGTTGTCCCATGCAGCACCGCTGTTTGCCATAAATAGCGCCATCAAGAGTCCAACAACGATGATTCCGATCAGAAGCCCGCCAAGCGCAACCTTGCCAAGCACAAGCCCAACGAAAAGCGGCACACCGATCGCAAGAATGCCAGGAATCACCATCTCCCGGATTGCGGCTTTCGTCACGATGTCCACCGCCTTTCCGTACTCTGGTTTTGTCGTCCCTTCCATGATGCCTGGAATCTCTCGAAACTGCCTCCGCACCTCTTCTACAATCTCGAAAGCGGCTTTCCCGACCGCATTCATCGTTACCGCGCTGAACAGGAACGGAAGGAGTCCTCCGATGAAGAGTCCGACCAGAACTACCGGATTATCAAGGCCGAGATCTCCAGCGCCAAGTCCGACCTTGTACCTGTAATCTGCAAAGAGTGCCAGTGCGCCAAGCGCTGCCGAACCGATCGCATAGCCCTTGGTTACTGCTTTGGTTGTGTTTCCAACGGCGTCGAGTTGATCGGTCACATATCTGGTCTTTTCCGGAAGTGCAGCCATCTCAGCAATGCCGCCAGCATTATCAGTGATCGGTCCGTACGAGTCGAGGGCAACGATAATTCCTGTCGTCGAGAGCATTGCAGCCGCTGCTATAGCGATACCATAGAGTCCGAGATCGGGCTCTGAGAGTCCGCCAACCACGAAGAATGCGGTCAGGATGCCGGCGCAGATCACGATCACTGGCATCGCTGTGCTTTCAAGACCAACAGCGAGACCTGATATGATGTTCGTGCCAGCTCCTGTCGTTGATGCGTGTGCAACAACCTTTACAGGTCTGTAACTCTTTGAGGTGTAGTATTCGGTGATGACCACGACCAGCACCATGATTGCGATTCCAACAAGCGATGCATAATAAAATTTCATATCATGCATCAATTTATCAGTAACAATGTAGAATGCCACAACAGAGATTAATGCGGCTGCTGCCACTCCTTTATAGAGGGCGCGCATGATCTTCTTACTCTTACCGAGCCTGACGCAGAATACCGCAATGATCGATGCAATGATTGCCACCGCTCCAAGAATCAACGGATACGTGACAGCGTTCGGATATTCAGGATGTTTGGCGATTACAATCGCTCCAAGAAGCATCGCTGCAAGTGATGTTACCACATACGTCTCGAACAGATCAGCGCCCATACCAGCGCAATCTCCAACATTATCTCCAACATTATCAGCGATCACAGCCGCGTTTCTCGGGTCATCCTCGGGGATTCCTGCCTCCACCTTGCCGACGAGATCAGCGCCGACATCAGCAGCTTTCGTGTATATGCCGCCTCCAACCCTCGCAAAGAGACTGATCAGACTCGCACCAAATCCAAAACCAACAACCAGATCAACATTCTGTGGTTCACCTCCATACAATATATAGAATCCACTGGTGCCGAGCAGCGCGAGACCGACCACCGCGAGCCCTGTCACAGCACCTCCTTTGAATGCGACAGATATCGCCTTTTCAAGACCCTCCTTCGCGGCGTTTGCTGTTCTCACGTTCGCACGAACCGAGACATTCATGCCGATGTACCCTGCCCCGGCAGATGCTATTGCGCCAGCAAGGAATCCGAAAGCGATCCTTGGTCCATCGACACCAAGCAACGTATAGATCGCAGCCGCCAGTATGATTGCGACGATCGCAACCGTCTTGTACTGCCGGTTCAGATACGCCATCGCACCCTCCTGTATTGCTGATGCGATTTTCTGCATCTCTTCTGTGCCAGCCGGCTGCTTCAAAACAAGGTACGCAAACAAACCCGCAAATATCAGACTGAGAATGCCTGCTGCGGGTGCAAGATACAATAATTTGTCCATTTCTAACTCACCTGTTTGTATTTTATTATCTGATGGAGGTTATGCAATAAGAAGGTGTCGGTGAGCCATCCGGGACTGCCGAGTATATATGGTGCTCTGATTCTGGCTCATACGTTTTCAGATATCCGAAACTATAGACACACGATTATACCAATATGACGGAAAAACGACCACATTCTGGTATGGGGATCATGATGGCAGGAGACATTTTGTGATGATGACGGTCCGAACATCTTTGAAAGATGAGTCAATGGCAATGACTGTCTATCCCACGCTTCACACTACAGATATGCCGGCAGCAAGGCATCCGATCACATACCCGATGATCGCGCCCGTATTTAGAAAAGGCAGTCCTGCCTGCGGCTTTCCCTTCATCACAACCACCATCAGCACCACATATCCGAGCAGTGTCCCAACCGCTGCGAGAATCGCGGGCAGTGTGACAGATCCGAGCAATGGGAGTTGCATATATCCCTCGTGGATGAATATATTGGCAGATACCACAAGGATCGTGGGCATCACGGCATCACCGAGTCCCATGAAGTATGCACCGCGCTCACCCTCAGATTCCGCATCAAAGTCGCATTTCACAAATGAATAATCCTTTCGTTTCGGAACCACAAACAGAATCGGTGCCCGCAGATCCATCACACCCTCAGCGAGTGTGATCATGTGTTTTGTCTTGTACACCGAGATGATATCATAGATTGTGAGAAGAATCAACAGGATGAGGGTAGGGATGATCGCAAGCGAGATTCCAATGATGGCACTTGCGCCCGCGCCAACGAGGACGCCTGTGATATCGACCACGTACCACTCAGGAAACTTGTACAAAAGTGCGGTCAAAAGTACGGTCAGGATCAGAGAGGATGTGCCGTCTATGAATGCGCGGAACACGTAGTACATGGTTGCTGCTACCGCAAACAGGAGTATCGCATGCAAGACATATTTTTTGTTGCTTTTAATTACAAAGAGGATGAATACTGTGAATAGCAGTATAAGTACAATGTAATATATCGGATTCCAGACCGACGATGGGTTCTCGAATGCACGCATTCCTCCTGTTTCCATCGGAACTGCCATCGTAAGCGCAAGCACCTGCACAATGATGATAAATCCTGCCATACCGGCCAACGGGACATATTCGGATACTGGTTTCACAACATTACTTGGATGGCGGTGTTTGTAAACCTATTGGGCGGATTGTGAAGAACAAAAATTGGGAAAGGACGTCAAATTGTCGGCTGCGAAATCTCTGAAATGATACAACACCACAAGGCACGGTTGTCTCCCGCCTCGAAAGATATATCTATTCGACTTATTATAACATCATATAACCGGCAATATCCACACAAGAGTCATACATGGTAGTCAGAAGAAATATTTCTCTCGAAGCAGATCATCTGAAACTGCTTGAACCACTGGTCAAACAGCACAGTGGTAATTTCAGTGCGGTGATGCGGGAAATCATCGAGTTTGTTGATTTCATGATCCAGCGCTACGGATCGCTCGGTGAGGCACGTTATGCAAGTCTGGATGATAAACACCGGTCTCCGCGCGAACTCCTGATTGAGGATGGTTTCTGCGCAATGATCGATTATCCCATGTTCGAATGGTTCTTGAAACGTACAAAGGATATCCTGGTTGATCCTGAGATGCTGGACGATATCATCGATCCGTTAATAATTACCAGAATATCCGAACTGGTTGAACATCTCAACCGTAAGTGGAAGGAGTATGGCTGGCAGACCACAATAATTATGGAATATGATAACGATGTTGCACCGAAGACCGGCATCTCTGTTATCACTGGAAGAAGTATGCATTTGAATGAGTTTCTGTCAGGGATGGTTGGTCTGTTTCTTGCAAGACAGAAGCATCTCGGAATCATGAGGGTCGATAGGAGGATGAGATCGGTGCGCATGGATCTGCAGCGGAGGGATAACATGGATATGGCATACAATGATCTGCTGCACCATTTCGGAAATTTGCACAGGATGGTCGATGAGATGCAGGCAAAGCCAGACTTCTGGCATACCATGGTCGATCTGCATGCAGAATCAGACTACAACATGGTTACGATACACAGGCACGAGTTCGAGGATCTGCTCGCACATCGAATACCGCTGGATACGACCATCCTGGAGAGAAGCATAAGAAATAATATTGAACATCCGGATTTCCTGAACTATCTGAAGCACCTGTACGAGACCATGCACATCGTCGAGCATATCGATATCAATGGCAGCAAAATCCTGGTCGAGCATGGTTATCGCGATCAGGATTCAATCGATACTCTCAAGAAGATGCTGATCGGATCGCTTGCTGCCAATGGGTACACATACAAAGCAGACGAACTCGGGCGTCTGATCGTGCTGCAACCGGTGGATGAACAATGATTTCGAAGGAAGAGAAGGTGATGGTGGTTCTTCTCGTAATGGCGATGCTCTCGCTCTCGGTATTATATCTTTCAACATGACGATAACACCTGGACTGACCGTAGATATTATCATTGAATATCAGCAGAAGATCGTGCTCATCAAACGGAAGAATGATCCGTTCAGGAATCGGTATGCGCTTCCCGGAGGATTTGTTGAGATCGGGGAGACTACAGAGGATGCCGCACAGAGGGAAGCAAAGGAGGAGACAGGACTCGATATCGATATCAACGAACTGGTCGGCATATACTCCGATCCGGCAAGAGACCCGCGCAGGCACACGGTCTCAGCCTGTTATCTCGCATCAGGATCCGGTACGCTCTCTGCTGGCACCGATGCCGCTGATGCCGGACTGTTTGATCTCGACCAGATCCCGAAACTGGCTTTCGATCATAACAGAATGATCTCGGATGCGTTCGGAAAGTTTTCGGTGAAGAAGATCGGAATCGTGAGATCTCCTGCAAAAGAGTTTATCGATAGATGGGATGATGTGGTGTCTGAGATTGTTCTGGACAGAGAGTACACAGATGCTCTGGACGGACTCGATGATTTCTCTCATGCTGTGATCGTATTCTTTCTGCATAGAGTGAGAGGTGAAGTGAGGATGAAGACGCATCCGAGAGGAAGAGCCGATATGCCCTGCATCGGGATATTTGCTCTGTGCACACCACGCCGACCAAACCCGATCGGTGTAACCGTCGTTGAGATCATCAGAAGAGATGAGAATCTTCTTGTGGTAAAAGGGCTCGACGCGATCGATGGGACGCCGGTACTGGATGTGAAGCCGTATATTCCGCTCCAGAAGGCGAAAGTTGCGGAGTGGGTTGACCGGCTGTTCAAGGGTCAGTGATCATCATACTGGATGAAAAAGGCTCTTCAAAAGCGACCTCTCAGCGATTCAAAGGTATTGCACCAGGTTCTCGTCAGGCGTGATCTGCCCGGCACCTGAAACACGTCCTGGGGCAATATTCGCAGAGTGACCCGGTCGAAGGATTAATCATTGATGCAAAACCTGAAGTCAGATGATACCATGTTTCCGAAGACACGAATGCGCAGGCTGCGGCAGCCCGGAATACGGAACCTCGTAGGCGAAACAGAACTTTTAGCAAAGGATCTCATCTGCCCGATCTTCGTTGATGAAAATATCGAAGAACCAGAGGAAATTGAATCTATGCCAGACCAATACCGT
Organism: ANME-2 cluster archaeon; assembly: GCA_003601535.1. Lineage (GTDB taxonomy): Archaea > Halobacteriota > Methanosarcinia > Methanosarcinales > Methanogasteraceae > Methanogaster_B. The sequence continues at coordinate 10,844 of PIXW01000079.1, read as the reverse complement.
TTTCCGCTGAGTATGGTTGCGGATGAGGCAAAGGAGATCGAGGATCTCGGAATTCCGGCGGTCATCCTCTTCGGGGTACCTGCAACAAAGGATGAGGATGCGACAAGCGCTTATGATGATGATGGCGTCATTCAGCAGGCGGTACGGAACATACGATCCAAAACAGAGGATCTGCTCATCGTAACCGATGTCTGCTTGTGCGAGTACACCACGCACGGGCACTGCGGCATCGTCGATTATGCTAATGAGACGGTGCTCAACGATCCGACGCTTCCGGTTCTCGGGAAGGTTGCGGTCAGCCATGCCCGTGCAGGCGCTGACATCGTTGCACCGTCCGGCATGATGGATGGTATGGTACGGGCGATCAGGACAGCGCTCGACATCGACGGATTCACGAACATCCCGATCATGTCCTACTCTGCCAAGTACTGCTCATGCTTCTACGGTCCATTCAGGGATGCCGCAGACTCTGGATTTGCATTCGGAGACCGGTCAGGATACCAGATGGATCCTGCGAACTCGGATGAGGCGCTGCGTGAGCTGGAACTGGATATCGAAGAGGGTGCTGACATCGTGATGGTGAAACCTGCAATGCCGTATCTCGATATCCTGTACCGGGTCAAGTCCACGTATAAGATGCCGACTGCTGCATATCAGGTAAGTGGCGAGTATGCGATGATTGTGGCTGCCGGTACGAGGGGGTGGATCGACCGCGATCAGGCGGTCTACGAATCACTGCTCTCGATCAAGCGTGCAGGCGCTGATATGATCATCACGTACTTTGCAAAGGATGCGGCACGGATGCTGCGAGAGAATCCTTGATCGTCTTCACCACTGCGCAGCCAGCCATAAGCATTAACATGCCGGTGCATCAATTGTAATTCATGATCGAGTCACAAATCTCTCCATTCATCGCCTTCGGTGCAGGCGTTCTGAGTGTGCTATCGCCGTGTGTACTTCCGCTGTTGCCAGCGGTCATGGCATACTCCACCGAAACAGGAAAACTGCGCCCACTGGCGATCGTACTCGGATTGTGCATATCATTCACTACGATGGGCATCATCTCATCAGCATTCGGCTCTGTCGTTTATGCGTATCTCAAATATATGGAGACCATCGCAGATGTCATCATCATCGCACTCGGGCTGGTCATGCTCTTCGATCTTCCTCTGTTCAATCGATTCAGCGCACTCGCGCCCCAGACACGGCAGACCGGATTGTTCGGCGGCATGTTGCTCGGATTGTCGCTTGGCATCATCTGGATACCGTGCATCGGGCCGATACTCGGCGGCATTCTGACGATGGTCGCGCTCGACGGCGATATTCTGCACGGAGGCGCACTCTTATTCATCTACTCACTTGGGCTTGGCATCCCGATGCTTGGAATAGCGTATATGACCAGTGCGTCGGTAGGGCGTGTCAGGGCAATATCCAGGCACAGTATAATTATCAAAAGGATTGCCGGACTTGCGCTGGTTATGTTCGGGCTTGGAATGTGGATGGGGCTCATATAGAGGTTTGTCCGGATAGATCACAGCACAAAACTGAACAACCCGATCCAGTCCATGCCCTTGTGTTCCCACAACAGTCCGAAATGCGATCTGTTCTCTCCGAATCTCGCATACCCTTCAGGTCCTGCGATACCGACTCTGACAAGATAGTTCACACCTTTCTGCCGCATCATTGCTTTTACATGAACAACACTACCTGAAAAAACCTCTTTTCTTCTGATCATGCCATTTATGATATTTCTGGCACCTTCATCGATCTCCAGATAACATGCCTCGAAGTGTTCATGTCCGCAGAGTATCAGGAACCCTCTGCCAAACGTCTCTTTTACATACGCGAACGCATGTTCAGGTCTGTAATGATATCCGGAAAGGTCAAAAAAATCATCGCCTGTTTCCGATATCCTCTGCCATGTTCGCTGGTACAACCAGTCGTCAGAAACGACTTTCTTCTCAATCGTGGACGGATCGATCGGCCCTCCGTGCACCGCCAGGATTCGATCATTATAATCTGCCAGGTACTGCGGCAGACCATCAAAGAACCTCATACAGCGTTTATTTTCTCGCAATGCAGAATGCGCCCGGATACTCGCAGGATCACTTCCGGAAATCTCCCGATCGAACAGAAACGCCTCATCATGATCTCCGATGACCGATACTACACTCATTTCATCCTTTAGCGCAAGTATCTGTTCGATCACCTCTACCGGATGATATCCACGCTCAACGACATCACCAAGATTGATGATTGTTGTCGTCTCCCCGTATCGATCGATGAATGCCTGGCTGTTAACGATCGCAATAATCGTATCCAGAGCATGTAAATCAGCATGGAGATCAGAGATGATTAACCGTGCCATATCCAGAACTTTCGCTGATTTCCCCTGCGATATTCTCTTTCATTGCTGCACAAACCTCCTCGTAGCCCAACCTCTGTCCGAGCAGCCACATCAGTTTCACGAGCGCAACCTCAGAAAGCATATCCTCAGCCTCGATCACACCAGCCTTCAACATATCCCTTCCAGTATCGTACACCCGGTCGCATATCCTGCCGTGCAGACACTGGGACGTGATCACAACAGGAATACCTCTTGACGTTGTGAACTCGATCAACGGAATCCAGTCAGAAGAGACATGTCCGAGCCCTGTGCCCTCGATTACGATCCCTTTGTATCCGGAAAGACTACAGAATCTGAGCAGTTCCGGGCTCGCTCCTGGTATATACTTGAGAAGAGCGCACTTTGGTTCCATTTCGTCATGAAGTTCAGGTTCTCGCTCCCCTCTTCTGACATAATCATCGAATGTCGTAATTTCGCATGTCGGATACTCGATTCTGCCGATAGGGGCAGCGCCTATCGATTGGAACGCATCTCTCCGTGAGGTGTGCATCTTTCTGACCCTGGTTCCACGATGTATCAGACAGTAATCATCAGATGTGCTTCCATGCATGACCACGCAGACCTCGGCGATATCGCTCACTGCAACCGATGCAGCGCAGATCGCATTCATCGCGCTATCGCTTGATGGTCGGTCCGAACTGCGCTGTGAGCCGACCAGAACGATCGGAACAGGGGTTTTTATCATGAATGAGAGTGCAGAAGCGGTGTATCCAAGAGTATCGGTACCGTGGGTTATGATCACACCATCCGCTCCGTTATTGATCTCTTCTGCAACAGCGCGTGCGAGTTCGATCCAGTATTCGGCACGCATGTTCTCTGAGAGAATGTTGCGCACGACCCTCGAGCGGTAGTTTGCGATCTCGCGCAACTCCGGTATCGCATTCAGGATGTCTTCTGCCGTGAACTGTGATGTGACCGCACCTGTGCGGTAATCAACCCTGCTTGCGATGGTTCCGCCGGTCGAGAGTATCGCAACGGTTGGCAGATCATCCCTCCAACCCTGCTCGATCGTTTCTTCTGCTTCCACAGGTTTTTGGGAGATTGGCGGTCTCTTCTCGATCAGTTCGATCTGCGCATCTCTGGCAACACCAACATTATAACCGTTGCTCAGTTTGATTATGATGTGATCGGTGATGCCCGGCATCAGGGTGCCTTCGTACACCGCACTATCGGTTATAACACGTACACGATCGCCCTGTTCCGGTTCCATAATGAATCATTCTCCAACTGCGATCATCTCAAGCTGGCTTGCAAGATTCCAGACAAGAGTACGGGTATGCAGCGGCATGTTTGGATCATTTGTAATCTTATTAAGAATGTTCAAGCTGGTTGCGGCACGAAATGAGATTGATTCTTCTTGATTGGATAAAATTCCCTTTACATCATCTGCTGCGCGCCGTATATTTCTGGGTACTGATGTATCGTTAAGGATATTATCCAAAATGGCACTGCACTCTTCAACTGTTTCTTTTATCGACATGAACATCATCCATATTTCATTCTATATGTCATAGTATCCGTACCATATCCTATTTAAAGATGGGTAATCGATATGAGATTATGGATGAGATTGATGCCATGTCCAGATTGCTCGAACTCGGCGGAACCATGCTTGCAGATCACTGCAGTAAATGTGGCGCGCCTCTGTTCAGGTATCAGGGCAGAACCGGCTGCCCGATCTGCGATTTCAAGATGATGCAGAAAGAGGAGATCAAGGAAAAGAAAGAGGGGAAGGAAACCGCTGCATCTCCATTTAGAGATATTATCTCAGAAAAAATTGGTGAGATAGCTTCTGATATGCAGAGAGAAACAGATTTGGGCCGTATACGAGATCAGATGGATTGCATCGAACGTGGGATCAGGATTCTTGGGATGCTTGACTCAAATTGAGTGCCTACCAGAGGAATCGTGATCGTCGCAGAGACAATATCTCTGTAATCTCCGTGTCTCTGTGGTGAAATATTCCAATCCCGCAACTCTTTTAGGGGAATAAGCGGAAATATAGAGACTCATTTCTCAGTCGGAAGTTGGGGTATTCGGAACTGCTGATAGACTACGAAGACGCGAGCAGTCGCACCAACGCTTAATATAATTGTCGACCACCAATCTAAAACAGGTTAACAATAAGAATCGATACCATGTCAGAGTACACCAGCGTAAGACCGATGATCCGTGCATCCTTATTCGCAGCCCTGACAGCCATCGGTGCGTTCATAAAAATCCCGATTCCGGTAAGCCCGGTCCCCATCACTCTTCAGGTATTCTTTGTGCTGCTGGCAGGGCTGGTTCTGGGCAGCCGGTGGGCTGGGACAGGTATGGCAGTATACCTGATACTTGGAATCATTGGTTTTCCTGTTTTTTCAGGCGGTTCATCGGGAATAGGAGTTATGCTTGGACCAGCAGGCGGGTATCTCATCGGATTTATCCCTGCTGCATTCATAACAGGGCTGATCGCTGAAACGTTCGGTAGAAGCGCGCCTGTTAAGATCGGCGCCATGATTGCGGGTCTTTCAATCATTTATCTCTTAGGAATTATACAACTGTCCATCGTTGCGGATCTATCCATCCATGAATCGGTTGTGATCGGCGTTCTACCATTCTTAATCGGCGATTTTATCAAATTGATCGCTGCATTGATCGTATCCAAACGAATTGAGCCTGTGATCAGATGATTGAACTGAGCGACGTATCCTTCTCCTATCCTGAAAACCCGGTTTTAAGAGGCATAAACCTCCATATCAGAAGAGGCGAATATATCGGGGTCACAGGAGCCAACGGCTCTGGAAAAACAACGCTCGCAAAACTTCTGAATGGTCTGCTGCTGCCAGATAAAGGGTGCGTCATGGTAAACGGAAGATCCACAAGCGATCGTGGAAGCTTGCTTGCGATCAGAAGATCAGTGGGTATCGTATTTCAGAACCCGGATGCGCAGGCAATCGGTGAAACAGTGGAAGAAGATATCGTTTTTGGACTGGAGAATATCGGAGTTCCGGTTTCTGAGATCGATTGCCGGATCGATAGATGTCTGGAGATGCTCGGAATAAAGGAACTCAGATACCGAAATATCCGTCTTCTGAGCGGAGGTCAGAAGCAGCTGGTGAATCTGGCTGCGATAATGGCGATTACTCCGGAATGCATCGTTTTTGATGAGGCATTGTCGATGATGGACAGCTGCAACCGGAAGAACGTGCTTGAGATCATATCCGGATTGAATAGGGATGGCACAACGATTGTAATAATCGCCCATAACCCGGACGATCTGGTTCACTGCCACAGGATCGTCTCTATTACGGAAGGCAGGATATTGCAGGAACTGCCTGAAGATATTAACTATCGTGGATCTGATGTGGAACTGGAATCTTTACATCCGATTACTGGTGGAATTGAGGTACAGGTAACCCACACTTATGATTCAGGTACCGATTGGGAGGTTTCTGCCCTGAAGAAGATCGATCTCGTAATCGAGAAGGGCAGGATTTCTGGAATCATCGGTGGGATCGGGGCTGGAAAGTCCACACTCGCCTACCTTATTGCAGGTCTTGTCGCCCCCACCACAGGATGTATCACCATCGATGGAAAGCCTCCAGAACCCGGAAGGAATGTTGGGATGCTTTTTCAGCATCCGGAAGATTTCTTTTTTGAAAATACCGTCCATAAGGAGATCTCTTTTGGGCTCAGGAGTATGGGTTTATCAGATGATGAGGTAGAGGAGAGGATACGGTCTGCAATGGAACAGGTTGGTCTCGACAGAAAGCTTTTAAGCAAGTCACCATTCAATCTCAGTTCCGGAGAGCAGAGACTTGCTGCTTTTGCATGCATCATCGCGATGAAACCCGATTACATCATTCTCGACGAACCAACCGCTGAACTTGATCCGGGATCACGGAGAAAGGTTCTGGACGCTATCAAGAGGATGGCTGGTGAGGTGACTATTGTTTATATATCTCATCGAATCCAGGATGTTCTGGATATCTCGGACCGGATCGCAGTACTGGAGCAGGGAACTCTGGTATTTAGCGGCACAAAAAAAGAGTATTTGAACCGGGTACAGAAGAATGCTCACCATATATAGACAGGGCGATTCGTACCTCCACAGAATTGACCCGAGGACGAAACTGTTGGTTACCGCCGGAACAGGCATTCTGGTATATCTATCTGGTCCTCTGAAACTCGGACTGTTATCAGTTATCGTATTGTTACTGGCAGATGTCGCAGAAATCCCGATCTCCAATCTTCTGAGAATGCTAAGACCGATGTCGATATTCTTTGCTGCGATATTCCTTTTTCATCTGCTCTTAACCCATGGAAGCAGTGTTCTTGCAGCCGCAATTCCGGTCGTAAGGTTCGTTCTTCTGATACTCTTTACAACAATACTGCTCCATACGACCTCGCAATCGGAATTGAACACGGCTCTTATCTATTTTCTGAGACCGCTCGGGGTTTTCGGAACCGGTATCGCATTCATGGTTGGTGTGGCAATTACGTTCATACCGGGATTGCTGCTTGACAAAGAGACGATCACACGGGCGCAGACAGCGAGAGGATATAAACCAAAAGGATTGAATGGTTTTATTGCGCTGATCGTTCCGCTGATGCAGAGATCGCTCAGGAAGGCAGACGAATTATCCGATGCTCTGGAATCGAGATGTTATCACCGGGATAAAAAATATTATTATTATGAGAAGATGTTAACGAGGAAGGATCGCATCCTGATCTGGGTATTTATGGCAATCACGATTCTGTGGATCTCTGTTTAGCACTCAGATACCGCTCAGCTGATGTTGCTGCCAGCGCGCCATCTCCAACAGCGGTTGCAACCTGCCTGAGCATCGTTGTCCGGCAATCTCCTGCTGCAAAGATTCCAGGCGCCGAGGTCGCAAGGTTCTCATCTGTTATGATGAAACCGTTGTCATCCTTGCCGACATCTGTAAATCCGGTATTCGGAACCAGTCCCACATACACAAAAACACCATCGACCGCAAGTTCAGAACGTTCTTTGGTCACAACATTTCTGAGTATTACCTTTTCAACCGTATCATGCCCGGTGATCTCTTCTACGACCGAGTTCCAGATAAACTCGATCTTTGGATCTTCGAATGCTCTTTCCTGCAAAATCTTTGCTGCACGGAGTTCTGATCGCCTGTGCACAATGTAAACCTTGTTTACGATCTTTGCCAGAAGCAAGGATTCCGTTATCGCAGAATTCCCTCCTCCTACCACCAGGACGTCTTTATCCCTGAAAAAGAACCCGTCACAGGTTGCACAGAAGGAGACCCCTTTTCCGATGAATTTCTCCTCACCTTTTGCACCAAGACGTTTTGACGCGGCACCTGACGCAATAATAACTGATTTTGCTTTATAATCGTGATCATAGGTTTTTACGGATTTATACTCATCCCCATTTCTTATTTCGATAACTTCTTCATCCTCGATTCTGAGATCAACTGATCTTGCATGTTCCTCGAATTTCTGCATCAATTCGGATCCACTGATCTTCTGAAAACCTGGATAATTTTCAACAAGATCCGAAACCACAATCTGTCCGCCAACACCAAGTTTCTCCAGAAGCAGTGTCGTAAGACGCGCCCTCTGGGCATATATTCCTGCTGTGATGCCTGCCGGACCTGCCCCAACGATGATTACATCATAAACGTCCATGATCCAAGTAGGGGATGTATCTTACTTAAGGATTACGGCAGCCTGATCAATTCATATCCCGGTCCACAGACACTTCTTGTACGATCCGATCACTATCTTCACCTCTAAGTCTCTGATGCCCTCGATTTTACGATACATATCGATAAACTCCTGCAATTCGATTACGGATCTGAACATCGCCTCGCATAAGAGATTGAATTTCGTGTTTGTGCGGTACATGGCTACGATCTGTTCATGATTCTTGAGCAGTTCGGAAGCAACGCCCTGCAGGTCTGAATCTGCAATTTCCATGCTTATGAATGCTTTGACACACTTCTCCGCTTCTTTGCAGTTGAGAAGTATGATGAAACCTTCGATTATCCCATTCTTAACCATCTCATTAATTCTTCGTCTGACAGTCCCTTCACTCACGCCGACCCTGTTTGCGATATCGACATTGTTCATCCTCGCGTTCGCACTCAATATCCGGATGATCTTCATGTCCAGATCGTCAACTGCCAGCGTTTCGATCAGACCCTCGCATGACTCCTTTCTCCAGTACATGGTTTCATAATTACTACGATCGGTCATAAGTATATACATGCTCTGCTGATATAAAAATATTCTATAACGAATTTCGTTACAGGATTACGAAAATACTTATATATGATGAATGCTCATATAGTGGCATAACACAATGAGGTGGACAATTATGGAAGAATATAAATGGTTTCTGAGAGACGAGGTTGTTGATGCAGGGTTGTGCACATTCTGCGGTGCATGTGCTGCAATCTGTCCGAATGGTAGAATCGAGTTCAGGGCGGACGGTCCTGCACTGAAGGAAGAATGCCCTAGAAATGGGCAGGGCGCCTGTATGGACGTGTGCCAGCGTGTGGTGACGTTTGCTTCAAAGATCGGTCCGAACATCTTCGGATTCAAGGCAAAACCGCCATCGCTTCTTGGGCAGTACGAGACTATGGTTGCTGCGCGTGCGACGGACCCGAAGATTCAGGAGGCTGGACAGGACGGCGGCGCTGTGACCGCTCTTCTCTCGTACTGTATGGATCAGGGTCTCGTCGATGGCATAATTGCGACAGGTGATGTTGGAAAGCCGAGTTCACGCGTTGTCAGGTCAAAGGAAGAACTGATTGAGACTGCCGGATCGAAATACTCAGCTGTTCCTGTGCTTTCCGCGCTCAAGGACGCAGAGGATATCACGAATGCCGCTGTGGTCGGGCTTCCGTGTCAGGTCTACGGGATCAGGAAGACCCAGTTCTTCCCAGGCATGATGGCACACGGCTATGAGGTCGGAGATAACGGCGAGAGGATCAAGGTTCCGAATGTTGCTTATGTCATCGGCTTGTTCTGTACAGAGAACTTCAATTACGACAAGCTGGCAGGGTTCATGCAAGAGAAGGGCGTGGACATAAGCACAGTCAGGAAAGCCGCCATACACCTCGATTCCCTGATCGTTACAACTGACAGAGGCGAACACGGTTTCGATCTCAATGATCTCTGGAATGCTGGCTGTGTTCAGGACGGCTGTGTGATATGCAGGGATGCGGTCTCCAAACTTGCTGATGTTTCAGCCGGATACATGGGCTCAGGCAATGGCTGGACAACGCTCATCGGGAGAACTGCAAAAGGCGCCCTGTTGATCAAAGCAGCAGAAGAAGCAGGATACATCGAGACAAAACCTGATATCGACCTTCACAGGATCGAGGAGTTTGCGGGCTTGAAGATGCAGCGGTTCAACTGGGAACTTGCGCGGCGCCTCGACGAAGGAAAGAAGGTCAAGTTTTACTGGGCATCCGACTATCCAGGTGTCGTGGGCGAGGTAAAAGGTACGTTCTATGTCAAGATAAAGACCAACGCCGGAATTATCGATGCGAAACAGATTGCAAAAGCGGCTGAACTTGCAGAAAAGTACGGTGACGGGACGCTTGAGGTAACGGCGCGGCAGTGCGTTGAGATACAGGGCGTTTCCGGCGCGAACGTGGATAAACTGATGACCGAGATCTACGCGAGCGGGCTTGCAACGATCGGGATGGGGTATGTATCAGCATGTGTCGGGATGGATTACTGTAAAGAAGGGCTTGTCGAGACCAAGAAACTCGCAAGCGAACTTACAATGGCGTTTGCGCAGAAATTAACACCGCACAAGATGAAGGTCGGTATTGCGGGCTGCGCCAATGACTGTGTGCGATCCAGGCGTCACGACATCGGCATCAGAGGGCAGGTACGCCCTGAGATCGATACCGAGAAGTGTAACGGTTGCGGGCGGTGTGCCGAATTATGCAGGGTCGATGCGATCTCAATTGTACTCGGAAAAGCTACAATCGACAGGGACAAGTGTGTAACCTGCGGATGGTGCATCAGGGGCTGTCCGAACGAAGCGGCAGTTGAGGTTGAGCGCGGATACGCGATGATGATCGGGGCAAACGATGCAAGAAGACCTGCTGACGGGATACTCTTAAAGTCGTTCTGTACGAAAGAAGAGATTCCAAAGCTAATCGACGCCGTTTCAAACACGTTTCTCAAGTACAGGACAAAACCGGGTCGTGAGAGGCTTGGGAACGTGATGCGACAGGTAGGCGAGGGCAGGTTCATCAAGGAAGTGCTGGATCAGGTGTGATAGTACCCTATAGTTGAGATTTGTGTTTCTGGCAAAAAATTAACCGCGGAGCATACGGAGTTTCTCTCTGCAATCTCCGCGGTTAAATCCGCTTTGAGTTATGGTAGGATGCTTTAGAAGAGTTATCAGAAGCATGGTGCCGGCGTAGAGCACTAACGCGAGTAT
>PIXW01000078.1 GCA_003601535.1 ANME-2 cluster archaeon | reverse complement strand
GGGGGATGCTGGTTTCAATCCTTGTTTTAGTGGATGCCGCCCTGCGACATGCATCGACTATCATTGCAACCTCTTTTTTATGTTAGTTTCAATCCTTGTTTTAGTGGATGCCGCCCTGCGACGCTGCGCGCCAGACCACTGTTTCGGCGAAATATCACTTCTGCGAGTCTCTTTTTCGAGACTCAATTTCTTGTTGCATTTCTATCAAACCACTTATAAACACAAGACTGCCGCGAATCCCGAAACATCACACGCAGATGTTGCGGTAGCAGCAGTCAACGCATTTAATCGTATCTTTCGTCTTCTCCGGATAAAAACATTTCTCAAGAACCTCCAGAATATCCATAATTATCTCTATACCTTTATCAAAATCTCTCTTCTTAAAATCAATCTGCTTGACAAGATTGTTGCTCCGGGTATAGCAGATATACCCCCTATTCACCTCGACATCATAGTTTTCAGCGATCATCAGCGCCTGAAGCACCAGCTGATACTTATACGTCTTAAAAATCCGATCCTTGTACTCTGCAAACTTATATTCAAGTGGAGCAGCCGTCCCGTCCCCTAGAAACAGGACCTCGTCAGCAATCCCCTTGATGTGATGCTCCTTTGCTGCGATGAAGACCTGCCTCTCCTTCCGCACGCAATCGATCTTCTTTCTCGCGTAATCGATATTTGTGGTGCGCCTCTTCTCATGGACATCGCGCCCTTTGAGCACCTTGTACCGCTGCTCCTCATGCTGCGGGATGTCGAGGCAGTGTATGAAATAGATGAATCTGGGGCAGAACAGGAATTCGAGCACATCAGAGATCGTGACCATGATTTCGGATTCAGACCCGGACATTCGACTACACCTCAAAAGAACTTTGTGATGACCTCATCACTCACCAGATCCCTGTCAAAAGCCTGTCCTATTAGTTTAACCTTCTTGAACGACTTGTCGTCCATCGGAAAGATGTATACGGAGTCGGTATCGAGATCGACGATCTCTTCACACTGTAATGCAATGGAATCCCGCTCGTTCCCGTTCAGGTCTCCGAGAAAGACGCTCTTCTGCACCCGGTACAGACCGTAATCAAGACAGATCCGGCTCACTCTGTTTCTGATTTTATCCTCTGATATGTCATAGATCACCCAGACCAGCATCTATTCATCATCCTCCTTTTATCAGACCATTGGCGATACGGTGGCATTCATACTGGATCGTGTTTCCGGTCTTGACATTCCTACCACGATACGGTATCTTCTTCTCGAACGTCTCGTTGATCGCCTGAATGAGCACGGCTTTTCCCTCCTTGTTCAGCACAAAACCGCCGGGAACCGCGTCAAAGAACTCGTCCTTCACTTTCTTCTTCGAAAACAGGTACACAACCGTCCGATCGACATGCACGCGGAACGGTTCAATCAGATCAAAGACAAATGACTTCTTGTTGTAGTTGTCTGTGTGTGCGATCCCGACATAAGGATCGAGACCCGCTATGATGCACGCTTTCTCGACCTTCGAGTAGAGGACCCCGTATCCATAGTTCAGAAGACAGTTGAACCCGTCTTCCGCAGGGTTTCTGCTTCTCCCATCAAACCTCCACTTTTCCGGCATGATGAGTGCAAGGGCTCCGAAATACTCCCGCGAGCACATTCCTTCGAGCCCCATCAGCCGGTCCCTCTTCTGTTCCATGACCCCGTGCAACGCACTGAGTTCATCCTTCAATTCAATGATGTTCTCGATGTGGGATACTATTTGCTCCTTCCTGTCCGGACGGTTCTTCTTTAAATCCTTCAGAAAGGTGATCTGGTTATCGATCTTCGTCTCCACCCATTTTTTAGCCATGTTAAATCCTTTGGTCGTGCTTGAGATCTCAAGCTGACGCCTTCTGATGAGAGTCGTGCTCCCGAGTTTGCTGTGCCAGATTCTGCCATAAGGATCTCCAAAATGGTCAAGAAAAACGATATCGATGTTGTTCTCGACCGCGAATTTGACTGCATCGGTCGTGATCGTGGCGGCGGTGGTGATCAGGATGGAGTCGACCTTGTTTGCCGAGACCTCGAACGCTTTATCGTCTGTCTTCACGAGGAAGCAGTTCCTGCTCTTCTTGAGGTACGATCCGCGGGTGTTTAATACGAGTTGCATGATGCTGTTGAACTTAAATATCGAGTGATTTCAATCATTATTTTACTGTGTGGCACCACCTGCTTCAAGAGCCCAACGGTACAGTTTCTTGCTCAACCAGAAATCATTTCTGATTAGATTGTCCAGTTCTTCTTTTATATCAATTTTTCCGGCTCGTGTAAGTTTTACAAGCAGTGCGACCGTGCCTGCAACCTCGATCTCCATATACTCAGCAATCCGCCGTCCGGGTCTCTCGTCCATCAGGAGAAGATCAGCCTCCAGTTCTGATGCAAGAGCGATCGCTGCAGATTCACCGCGGTCCAATCGCAACCCAAGACTCTTTACGAGACTTTTATTTGCAACTGGTCTCACATCGATCCAGTTTTGACCGAATTCATGCCCTTTTATTGTTAATTCACTGAATACCTCTCTTGGGATCATGATTGTCCCGAATAAGTCTTTAAGAAGGCCAAGCTTACCTATGCGTGAAAATGCGATGAGCGGCGACGAGTTTGAGACGACAATCATCCCAGCACCCGGTCCAGTGTTTCCAGATCCGATTCCAGATCGTCCACATCGTAATTGATCGGAATTCTTCTAATGCTCAACAGGTGCAGCATCTCCTGTTTTGAGAGTCCCATGATCTCACCCGCCTTGCCAAGCGAGATTGTGCCGTTTTTGTACAGGTGCAGTGCAACGATCTCTTTGATCGTGCTGACAGTCTCAGATTCGGATTTGTTCAACGTGATTTCCAGCGATTTCGGGAATGTTACGTGCAATTCATTCATTGGTGTCACCCTTTTGTTGAATTTTTATATATCAGTTCTAATAATTTTAATACGTATATTATATATTTATGTTTTCATCATCTATTATAGTAATTTTGGAAAGAACGTAATCCATGAGGTGATATCGAATTGTTCCAGCTCTGCATAAGGTTTTGAAGTCTTGAATGCCGTGTCTGATAGTACATAGGATGTTGATCATGTAGTGGATTCTAAAATTCCGAATTCAGTTATTCTAAGG
>PIXW01000077.1 GCA_003601535.1 ANME-2 cluster archaeon | reverse complement strand
TGCGCCCCATTTCTTCACCATTTTCCCTCATTTTCCCGCAATCCTGGAATCCCTCCGCGACCCCAAAAACCACTCAGCAAACTTCGTAAACGATTTTCCACGGTGAGATACCTTATTCTTCTCAGCGCCCATCGATGCAAAGGTAACACCATCGATCTCGGTGATCGGATCGTATCCGAAGCCGCCTTCGCCCTGCTCCTGATCTGCGATCCTTCCTGTGACAGCGCCCTCGAAGGCGATCGGTTTCATGCCTGGCTCGCAGTATCCGATGACCGATCTGAACGTGGCTGATCTGAGATCGACACCCCTCATCAGTGTGAGGATGCCCGCGTTGCCGATGGTATCATAGACGTACGCAGCGTACGGTCCTGGAAACCCGTTCAGCGCATCGATGTACAATCCAGTGTCCTCAACGATCACCGCATGGTTCAATCGATTGGCTGCATGCTCTGCCCCATACAGAGCGATTGCTGCAACATCATCGTCCTGCAGTTCAGGGTATCCGCAATCGTTCTGCACGATCTCGATGTCATAATCATGCAGTATGGCGGTTGCTTCCTCGACCTTGTGCCTGTTTCCTGTTACAAAGGTGATCCTCATCTCAGATTCTCCATGTACGCCTCAATGGTCCTGTTGATGTCCTCTTCGGTATGAGCAGTGCTCAGGAAATTGGTTTCGAACTGCGATGGTGGGAGAAACACACCGCTCTTGAGCATCCGGTGGAAGAAACGCAGATATGCTTCCTTATCACATGCGATGGCATCCTGATAGTTATGCGGGGTCTCGCCAAAGAATATCTTGAACATACTCGCAATCCCTGAGACCGAATATGCCAGTCCGCAATCGGATACCAGGTCACTGAGTGCAGAGCGAAGTAGATCTCCTGCCGCATTCAGTCTTCTGTGCACATCCTCTGATTCGAGCACATCCAGCACCGCAAGTCCGGCTGCAAGGGAAACCGGGTTTCCGCTGAATGTCCCTGCCTGATACACGCCGCCAGAAGGAGATATCATCTCCATAATCTCCTTTTTGCCGCCGAATACACCGATCGGGAATCCTCCGCCGATGATCTTTCCGAGTGTTGTCATGTCGGAAACGATGCCGAAGTATTCCTGTGCGCCGCCAGGTGCAAGCCGAAATCCGGTGATGACCTCATCGAAGATCAGCAGCACATCGTTCTCCTCTGTAACCTTGCGCACACCCTCCAGATAGCCTTCGTCGGGAGGGATCGGTCCAACGTTTCCAAGCACCGGTTCGATGATCACTGCCGCGAGATCATCCCGGTTCGATTCGATCGCCTCGGTCATCGCCTCGATATCGTTGTACTGCACCTGAAGCGTGTGTTTCGTGAAATCCGGTGGGATGCCGAGTGAGTCTGGCACACCATGCGTGGCCGCTCCTGACCCTGCTTTTACGAGAACGGCATCATGCGCACCATGAAATCCGCCCTCGATCTTCAGGAACTTATTCTTGCCGGTGTATCCGCGAGCAGCACGTAAACAGCTCTGTGTCGCCTCTGTTCCGGTGGATACGAATCGCAGCATCTCAATACCAGGATATAAGGAAGTGATCTTCGATGCAAGTTTCACTTCCGCCTCGATCGGGGTGCCGTACAACCAGCCATGCTCGAGTTGATCTGTAACTGCGTTCCTGACTGCCGGGTGTGCATGTCCGAGGATCAGCGGTCCGTAGCCCATGCAGTAATCGATGTATCGATTGGAATCGACGTCTGTGAGGATAGATCCTTGAGCAGATGCTGTGTAGAACGGGTATGGCTTGATTGCACGTACCGGGGAGCTGACTCCGCCAGGAATTACTTTTCTCGCCTGTTCATAGAGTTTTTCTGATTTTGTGGTCATAGTATGCCTCGTTATTGGTGACTTCCAGAGTGGCGATATCGCTATCCTGTACTGTTTCCTTGCAGACATATACCTTTTTTGTATCTGGTTTTTGATATTAACCACCCCCACAGAGCCATTTATATGTTGCGACCACAATAACCATACACATGGAAATGAGAAGCGATCGTATCAAAAAAGGACTCGGGCGAGCGCCTCACCGTGCATTGCTCAGAGCAACAGGCATCACGGACTTTGAGATGGATAAGCCCTTCATAGCAGTCGTTAATTCGTGGAATGATATCATTCCCGGGCATATCCACCTTGATAAGATCAGTGAAGCAGTAAAAGCTGGCATACGTATGGCTGGAGGCGTGCCATTCGAGTTCAGCACCATAGGAATCTGTGACGGCATAGCGATGAACCATGAGGGCATGAGATATCCGATGCCGTCAAGGGAATTGATTGCGGATTCCATCGAGATCATGGTTCGTGCTCATGCATTCGATGGCATGGTGCTGATACCGTCATGCGACAAGATCGTGCCAGGCCATCTGATGGCAGCAGGGCGTCTCGATCTACCAGCGATTGTGGTCACTGGCGGTCCGATGCTGCCAGGATTTGTCGGCGATCACAGGGAAGACCTGATCTCGGTATTTGAGGCGGTCGGTAACGCTCAGGAGGATATCTACGATCTTGAAACGATCGCGTGTCCTGGTGCGGGATCCTGCTCAGGACTCTTTACAGCAAACACGATGGCGTGTATGACCGAAGCACTTGGGTTGAGTCTTCCTGGCTGCGCAACCGCTCATGCCATCGATGCAAAGAAGATCCACATCGCAAAGGATTCTGGCAGACAGATCATGGAACTCATTCATAAGAATATCACAGCACGCCGGATCGCAACAGAACAGGCATTTGAGAATGCGATCTCTGTTGATATGGCAATCGGAGGCAGCACGAACACAGTACTTCATCTGCCAGCGATCGCTCACGATTTTGGCATCACACTCCCGCTCTCACGGTTTGATGAACTCAGCCGGAAGACGCCGCATCTCATCAATCTGCGCCCTGGCGGAGAACATTTTATGATTGATTTCGATCAGGCAGGCGGCGTTTACGCGATTATAGAACGGCTGTCGCATCATCCTGATATCGATCTTGATGCGCTCACCGTAACCGCCCGTACGCTTGGCGAGAATCTGAATGATGTGGTGATCGTGAACCCTCTGACGAACAGAGAGGTCATCGCAACCGTTGATGAACCGAGACATCCCGAGGGCGGAATCGCCATCCTGTACGGGACGCTTGCGCAGAATGGTTCTGTTGTCAAGCAGATCGCGGTTGACCCGAAGATGCTCAAGCATACCGGACCGGCGAAGGTATTTGAGAGCGAGGAGGATGCGATGGAAGCGATCATGAATCGTAGAATCGTTCCAGGAGATGTGGTTGTCATCAGATACGAGGGTCCGAGTGGAGGTCCTGGCATGCGCGAGATGTTATCCCCGACATCAGCGATCGCGGGCATGGGGCTCATTGATTCGGTCGCTCTGATAACAGATGGGCGGTTCTCAGGCGGTACACGCGGACCCTGTATCGGGCATGTGTCACCAGAGGCAGCAGTTGGCGGCACAATCGCGCTGGTACAGGACGGCGATATGATCGAGATCGATATTCCGAATCGGGCGCTGAATCTCATGGTCGATCCTGATGAACTGGATGCCCGAAAGAAGTCGTGGAAGCCTCCTGAATCGAAGGTGAGCGGTGTTCTGGCACGGTATCAGCGGATGGTCGGAGATGCGTGCGAGGGAAGCGTGATCAGATAGCGTGCAGTAACTGATAGACCGGATTTGCGTGCTGGGGCGGTGTTAATTTTTCCAGTGAAAATCTGTCACGGCTGCCCCGGTGCTACACTAAGCCGCATCTCACGTATTCAGAGATGGTGTATCCAGCCTCCTGATGCGGAGCGTTATTAGTTTCCTGAAAGCACCGGTGACGGATTACCTTGGTTCCAGGGTTTGGACTGTTTATGGCAGTTTTTATCATGGATGACGCAATTTTATTCCATTTTAGCATCCGTGTCATTCGTGATCTAGAAACCCTCAATGGCACACGAGCATGGTTCATCTACGGATTCTTGCAACGCGAATTGTAGAGAGAGCCGAAAAATATGTACCCACAAACTATTTATTGACCGGTATCCGATAATACACCGGGTGAGAGTTTGAGAGTACTGGTTGTGGATGA
>PIXW01000008.1 GCA_003601535.1 ANME-2 cluster archaeon | reverse complement strand
TAAACCCTTGCCTCATTGAAATGAGAGATCGATTCTATTAAGTACGGTCTTATCTCCCTGGACTGCCACCAGTTCCCTGTTACTGTTTTTGTGATCTTCATTGCTGTAATCCTGCTTGCTGGCATCGGTCTCGTTTCCGGGAGAAGAGGCATCGAGACCGTAAAGGTCAGATTCTGTGTTCCCATGCGCAATCCACGATCCTGCGCATCACCTCGCGCACAGGCATGCCGGTCTCATGCGCAATCCTCTTCGCATCCTCAAACTCGGCTGATATATTCAGGATATTGCTGTTACTATCGGTTGCTATCTTGATCGCAGCCTCCCACTGTCTGTTATCGATCGTAATCTTGACCGATTCCATTCTTCGCTCAGCGATCAACCTGTGTTTGGTTGGGGATATGCGCACGCCAAGTGAGCCGGTCTCCTCAACGATTCTGCGTGCTATCCGTGCAGAATCTCCTGGTTTTACGATCACCTGGATCAGATGTCCGCTCCTTCCTTTTTTCATCGTTGCAGGAATCACTGCCACATCATAAGCGCCCATTGCGACCAGTTCCTCAATCAGATTGCCAAGCACCTCGCCGGTCACATCATCGACCGATGTCTCGAGCACCTCAACATCATCTCTTTGAAGGGGTGCATCATCGCAAAGAATGGCGCGGAGCACATTCGGGATTTCAAGATCTGCTTTTCCTGCCCCGTATCCGATCCGGGTTGCGATACATCCCGGGATGTAAGGCTCTGCTATGTGTGCGAGTATCGCAGCGCCGGTCGGAGTCAGCAGTTCATGTTCGATACTTCCGTATTCCCATGAGAGTTTCGAATCACATAGAATCTCAAGCGTGGCAGGAGCCGGTACCGGGAATATCCCGTGTGCTGTCTTCACAAAGCCGGTTCCTGTCATGATCCGTGTGCAGAAGATCGCAGAAGGAGCAAGATCATGGATCGCGGCACATGCTCCAACTACATCGGAAATGGCATCTGCCTGCCCGATTTCATGAAAATGAAGTTGATCCTTTGATATATTGTGGATCGTTGATTCAGCAGAAGCGATGCGATCAAAGATGGCGGCAGCGTCCTCGATCATCGGGTCCGGTAATTCTGATGACCGGATACCCGCTACAATATCAGGGTATGTGCGGGTTGTTGATGTATCCGGAATCACTGATACGCTGGTCGCAGCAATCCCTCCTCTTGATGTTCTGCTGATATTTACAGTAACCGGTGCCGCCGATTCCATGACCTCTTTTATATACGATGAATCTGCCCCGAGATCGATCAGGGCAGCGATGACCATATCTCCGGACGCACCCATGAACGGATCGAAGATCAGGTTGGTCATGGACGATCGTATGTGCGGGATGCATATAAATTTTGAGGATTTGTAAAAGAATGATTGAATTGCGACAGAGGCAGATATCGTGTTTCCAATCCGATGCTGATTCGTGCTGTGTTTTCTGACACCTCTGCGCACTCTACGGTAAAACTTGGTGCGATCTAAAAATGTTAGTTACTGAAGTGCATTATTATAAATATCCAAAAACTACTTATGTGATTTCTGTGATATTAACATAGAAGAATCATGGGGGATAGTATGCAGACTGGTAACAACCGTGATATTGATCATCACATAACAACGATGTTGAACGATATCCTAGCTCCTACAAACGATGCGGAGCTCAAAGGCGTACTCAAGACGATCGATGTGCTCACAGATTACGTTGAACTTGAAAACGTACGCAGGATACTCAAAGATGATGTGTTGTACCGCGAAAACAGGGATATCGCGCTGATGGCATTCGATATTCTCAGGAAGATGCACAGACAGTACCCGAATCAACAATACCGGGAATCAACTGTTCCTGGTGAGATGAATGAGACACCTGAGTGCATGGAGACCGAAACATCCGTTGATCTCAAAGGTATGAGCAATATGGTGGAGGAAACAGAGACTGTCGGAGATGCCGGATCATCCGAAGACGACAACTCTCACCCACCTCAGATCATGGATGACGAAGAATTGCCACCAGACTTTGAACTGAAAGCACCGGAGATCAGTACCGTCATCAAACTTCCTGACTCCAAACCTGAACCTGAACCTGAATCTGAATCTGAATCTGAACCCGAACCACTGCAACAGGTACCAGAGCTTCCTGATTCATCCGATTCGCTGGATGCCCTGACCGGCGAGGAGCCAGATTGGGATACCACCATCAACAGGATAAAAGAATTAAAAGATGTGTATGTGAATAAATAGACTATAATCCATTACTTACGCATGAAATACTTTACTATCTATACTATAGCATACCCTAACTGGTGTTATCAATGATCGAACAGCACTGGATCGTACTGGCTGGCGAAGAAGCAGGTCCGAAATCGAACAAGATGGGCGGAATATGGGAGGTGATCGATGCAGAAGCGACCACACTCGCATCACTTCCTGAATCTGATGACTTATATGAATCAAACATTCTGGTTCTTGGTCCGAATTACCGATACACGGGTGCTGACTGGAACACCGGTGTGAACCGGGTCACTGATATGAGTGAACTGAAACCGATGGAGATGGGCGAGGAACTCAAATCCGCACTCGATATTCTTGCAAAAGAGAATATCAGTGTTGCAACTGGCTCAAGAGCTGTCAATGATGTTAATATTGGTTATCTCCTCTTCGATTGCAATGAATTTGATTCGATCATCACAGGATATGGTGACGAGGAGATGACGCTCTCCAACCGGGTAAAATGGGAGGCTTATGAACTCACTGGTCTGAACTCACTGGAATACGAGAAGACCGGATATGGACGGGAATATACGCATTATCTTAATCTCTCGTATGCTATATCCGAGTTTGTGCGCGCGTTTGTAACCATCGGTACAGAAAAGGCAAAGAAATACCATGATGAGGATATATCGCGGTTTGCGATATCTCTTCTGCCGAGAATCAGCGTATCGCTTCACTGCCATGAGTTTGGCGTCTTTTACGCGATTGCGAGACTGAAGAAACTGGGAATTCCAGTCAGAACTGTTGCGACCCTCCATGCGACCATTCCGGGAAGGGGATGGGGATATCAATCGATCGAGAAGTTCTCAACAGGAGATAGCACATGGAGTGCATGGACGCCGGTCGGCAATGCGATGCTCGAATCGCTTGCAAGATATGCAGATGTCGTGACCTTTGTCGGGGATTCGACAAGGAAAGAGGCGAAACTGTTCCACGGGCTCGATGGCATGGTTGTGAGAAACGGCATCAGCACGGATCGGTGGGAGATCGACTGGGATAAGAAGGATCGATGCAGGGAACACATCCAGAATTTTGTTGCAGATAATCTCAAACAATTCGTTGGCGGAGATTTCAATCCGAAACATATCATTCCGATATTCACAATATCCAGAATCGAACTCGAGAACAAGGGATATCCTGATCTACTGGATGCTCTGATAGTGTATGACCGTCTATTAAACAGCGAAGTTCTTGGTGGAGTTCTTGAGGATGATGTCAGGGTTGTTTGCTTTTTGATAACTGCTCATGGACCAAAATCAACGGATAAACTTCCGGAAGGTTTTCCGATCAATCTGCCTGATGAGATTGTAGTCGGCGAGGAACTCAGATTGAAAAAGATGGTTGAAGAGCGCAAACTGGAATGCTTAAATCTCGCAACGAGCAGGAGGGTTGCAGCGATTCCGTATCCGCAGTGGGCCGGAGTGAATGATGGCGCGCTCGGACTCTCGACCGATGAGGTGATGGCTGGCTGCGTCGCAGGTATATTTCCATCGAGATACGAGCCGTTCCTGCTAACAGGTCTCGAGGCTGGCAAGGAGGCAACTCCAAGTATCGTAAGCAGGATATGTGGTTTCAGCGATGCACTAAAGAGTACAAAACGGTTGGTCACGATCGGCATGGGCGGTGTTGTGGTCGTGGACAATATCGACCTGTCATATACCGAGATCGTGGTGGATTATGCGCTTGCCATCGATTACTTCACGCGAACATTTCTGCAGGACAAGGTCAAGTACAGCCTCCTTTCCGAGGAGGCATATATGCTTGCGAAGGCGATGAACTGGACAGATCCGGTCAGCCAGTATTACAAGATGCTGGTACGAGATAGATGAGTGAAACCTTCTCAGCGGTTGGATGAACAATGGGTAAACAACATAGGGAGGATGATATGATGTATGCGACGATAGTGACATCGATTGCGTTTGCGCTTTTTATATTGTGCCCGAGGATGGCGGGTATGACGAATGTCATAGTGAATGCTACGCGGACAAACATCGTTTATGTATCGATTATAGGAACGATGATCTCTCTTCCATTGATAGTGGTTATGGTTCTGATTTTTAAGCAATATGGGCTGATAGCAGCGTTGGGATTTAGTATCCTGACCGATGTTGGTGCAGCACTTTTTATGAGAGAGATAAGCCTTAAAGCCGGGGTGGAGACCTTTATAATTTCCCTGTTCGTGATTGCTGGTGTTAGGGTTGCATCAATCATCTCAGGTCATCTACCATAACAGCTTCGAATGCAACTTCACAGACCGCCGGGAACGATAAAAAGAATACCGATGGAGATAGAACAACAGACATGCCCCACAAATGCACGAAATGCGGACACATCTTTGAGGATGGTTCAGCCGATATCCTGAACGGCTGCCCGGAGTGCGGATGGAACAAGTTCTTGTACGTGCCAGCAAAGTCTGAAACCGAAGAGATTACAGAAACAGAGCTGGAAGAGCCAGAAATGGAAGAGAAAGAGGAACTGGAGGTGGAATCGATCCGTATTCTTGAGAAGGGGTCTTATGAATTGAATCTTAAATCGCTGCTCGACAGGGAAGAGATCATCATGTCTGTAAAGGAAGATGGGCGGTATCTCGTACATCTGCCATCTATCTTCGAGAAAAGCAAGAAGGATCAGTGAACCATACATTTTTATCGTACCGGGATGATCTGGTATGCAAATGTTATATCGTGCTGAGATCACCATACAACTGAAAGATGGCATGCTCGATCCGGAAGGGGATACGATAACTCGTGCGCTCATGCATCTGGGTTATACCGTTACGAGCGTCCGCACAGCAAAGAAACTGCTGATCGAACTGGAAGCCGATTGTAAAGAGGATGCTGCGGAGAGGGTGGATGAGATGTGCAGAAGGATGCTTGCAAATCCTGTGATCCACAATTATTCGATTGAGATACGATGAAGTTTGCAGTCATCAGATTTGGAGGGAGCAATTGCGATATGGATGTGCATCACATCCTGAGCGATCTTCTCGGCGTATCTACTGATCTGGTATGGTACAAGGACTCAATAAAGGATTATGATGGGGTCGTAATTCCTGGAGGGTTCTCTTATGGCGATTATCTGCGTGCAGGTGCGATTGCCGCCAGAACGCCGATCATGAACGCGGTTAAACGCCTTGCTGATGAAGGTAAGCCCGTTCTTGGGATATGCAACGGATTCCAGATCCTTGTCGAATCCGGACTTCTTCCAGGCGCGCTCACAACGAACGTTTATCCAAAGTTCTGCTGCAGATGGGTCAATCTGCGCGTTGAGAATACTGGTACCGCATTCACATCGAATTTCAGTGAAGGCGAGATCGTGAGAATGCCGATTGCACACCGGGAAGGCAATTTCTTTGCGGACGATGCCACGCTTCATATCCTGAATTCGCATCATAGAGTTGCGTTCCGATATGTTGACTCAGATGGAAATGCTGTGGCTGATGCCAATCCGAACGGCTCGGTAGAGAACATCGCCGGAGTTGCGAGTGAGAGAGGAAATGTTATCGGGATGATGCCGCATCCTGAGCGCGCCTCCGAACCGGTGCTCGGATCGGATGACGGGCTGAGAATCTTCGAGTCGATGGT
>PIXW01000076.1 GCA_003601535.1 ANME-2 cluster archaeon | reverse complement strand
TTGCTCTCGGAATCAAAGAGCGATTCCGCAAGCGCTTTACTGAGTTCGGTCTTCCCAACACCTGTCGGACCAAGGAAGATGAAACTTCCGATCGGGCGGTTAGGGTCAGAGATCCCTGCACGGGCTCTGAGTATCGCGTCAGATACAGCACGTACAGCCTCATCCTGCCCAACAACCCGGTGATGCAGCTCCTCTGGAAGATCCAGCAGTTTTTCTCGCTCCCCTCGCATCATCCTGCTCACAGGAATGTGCGTCCATCTGCTCACGACCTCAGCAATATCCTCCTCATCCACCTCTTCTTTAAGAAGCATGGATCTGGTCTGTTTCTCCTTGAGCCGCTCCTCCTCCTCTCTGAACTTCCGTTCAAGCGCAGGAAGTTTTCCGTGCTTCAGTTCTGCTGCACGGTTCAGATTGTATTCCCGTTCCGCAAGTTCGATCTGAACCTTCACGTCCTCGATCTCCCGCTTGATCGACCGAATCCTCGAGATCGCCTCCTTCTCTGCCTGCCACTGTGCCTCCATGCTGTCTGACTCGGCACGCAGGTCTGATAGTTCTCGCTCCAGGTTTTCGAGCCGTTCCTTTGAAGCGGAATCGCTCTCCTTCTTCAGTGCCTCGCGTTCGATCTCGAGCTGCATCATGCGGCGTTTGAGCTCATCCAGCTCGGCAGGCATGCTGTCGATCTCTGTTCTGAGCTTTGCTGCCGCTTCATCAATGAGATCGATCGCCTTATCAGGAAGAAAACGATCTGAGATGTACCGGTTGCTCAGTACCGCAGCCGCTACAAGCGCAGCATCCCTGATCCGGACGCCGTGATGCACCTCGTAGCGTTCTTTCAGTCCACGCAGGATAGATATCGTATCTGCAACATCTGGTTCCTCGATTAACACAGGCTGAAAACGGCGTTCGAGCGCAGCATCCTTCTCGATGTATTTCCGGTACTCATTTAACGTCGTTGCCCCGATGCAGTGCAGTTCGCCTCTTGCAAGCATCGGCTTCATCAGGTTGCTCGCATCCATCGAACCCTCGGCAGCACCAGCCCCGACAACGGTGTGCAGTTCATCGATGAAGAGGATGACCTCGCCCTCAGAATCTGTGATCTCTTTTAGAACCGCCTTCAATCGTTCTTCAAACTCGCCGCGGAACTTTGCGCCTGCCAGAAGCGAGCCCATGTCAAGAGCGATGATGCTTTTCGTCTTCAACCCCTCAGGCACATCCTGATTTGCGATTCTCTGGGATAATCCCTCGACAATCGCTGTTTTACCGACGCCAGCCTCGCCGATCATCACCGGATTGTTCTTTCTCCGTCTGGAGAGAATCTCGATCACCCTTCTGATCTCCTCATCCCTTCCAATGACCGGATCGAGTTTTCCTTCCCGAGCAAGCGCTGTCAGATCGATCCCGTACTGCTGCAGCGCCTCGTACGTTGCCTCTGGTGATGGTGATGTCACCCTGTGGCTGCCCCGAATCTCACGAAGGGCTTTTAATAGTTTATCCTTTGTTACGCCGGACTCCTGAAGAAATCTCCCACATGCGCCACCAGAATCGATTAACGCGATCAGAAGATGCTCTACGCTTATGTAATCATCCTTCAGTCTCTTTGCTTCCTTCTCTGCGGAAACAAGGACTTTATTCAACCGCTGGGTAGTATATATCTCAGTTATGCCTGTTACCTGCGGCTGCTCAGAGAGATGTTGTTCAAGTTTTTCTATCAGTGTTTCGGGCGGAACGTCCATCTTTGCAAGTATTCTTGGAGTTAGGCCATCCTTCTCCCGGAGCAGCGCAAGTAATAGATGCTCGCAGTCGATGTACTGATGATTGTACTCGGTTGCGATTTCCTGGGTCTTCTGCAGTGCTTCCTGCGCTTTTAATGTGAAACGATCAAGTTGCATGGTATCACCTTGTTCTTACATAGCATTAACATTTAACTGGTCAAACCACCATTATATATAGAACCATCATTCTTCCGATATCCTGAGGACGCATGGGGTATCATGCTTCTCGAACCATGTTTAAAAAAATCATCCGGAAATACGGGATCAGTGCCAACATCTTCCTGCTTGGAGTCGTCAGTTTCTTAACTGACACGAGCAGCGAGATGATCCGGCCGCTTCTGCCGTTATTTATCATGCAGATCGGCGGCACATACCAGGCGGTCGGACTGATCGGCGGCATAGGCGACAGCGCTGCAAGCATCCTCAAAGTGATCTCCGGTTATCTCTCGGACAGAACCGGAAAAAGGAAGATCTTTGTTTTCGCTGGATATCTGACATCATCGATCTCAAAGACGCTATATGCTTTTGCGACATCATGGCATCACGTTCTAATATTGAAGACCGGAGAGCGCACAGGAAAGGGTTTACGAGCTGCTCCGAGGGATGCAATAATCGCAAATTCATCGCCTCTTGATAAGAGAGGATTGGCATTCGGAGTTCATCGTGCGATGGATTCCGCGGGCGCGATCGCAGGTTCGATGCTTGCCATTCTTGTGCTTCTCTACTTCTGGTTCTTTGAACTGGAATTTGGAATCATCTATCAGTATGTTTTCATAATTGCAGGGATCATCGCGTTCTTTGCACTGGTGCCGCTGCATGGGGTACGTGAAGATGATATCGAGCATAACATGCGATCCATGCGCGCAAGTTTTGGTGCGCTCCCGAGATCGTTTCGCATATACGTGGTCATAGCAACGATCTTTGCGCTTGGAAACTTCACATACATGTTCTTTATCCTGCGTGCAACCGATTTTCTGCTTGGTGAAAGGGGAGTGCACATCGAGGGGATCGGCAGACTCGCAGGAACCGATCCGAAGTTTGTGATGATGGTGCTGATCATAGTCAGTGCACTTTATATGTTATTTAATATTACCTACACAATATTTTCAATCCCAAGCGGAAATCTATCCGACAAAATCGGACGAAGAAACGTGCTTATCATTGGATATTCATTGTTTGGGGCTACATGTATGGGTTTTGCACTCTTTCGATCGATGGCAGCGTATATCATTCTATTTGCGCTGTATGGCGTCTTCAAAGCGCTGGTCGATGGCACACAGCGTGCTTACGCATCCGACTTTGTGGAACCGGAGTTGCGCGGAACAGCGCTCGGCGTCTTTCATACGATGATCGGTGCTGCCACGCTCCCGGCAAGCGTCATCGCGGGAATACTTGGCGAGTATGCCCCGGAAGCGACGTTCATATATGGGGCAGCGATCGGGTTTCTTGCAGCGGGGCTGTTTGTGGTTGCTGGAAGTGAAGGAAAGGGAATTGAACATTAATTCTTCTCTTGTCGGGGCTCCGATGTGGCGGTGTCCGGGTATATGATGGGCACAGTAACCGACTGGGATGCATAGAGATCGGTTAATTTAAGTATCGTGGATGATATACTGACTTACTGGTATAGGGCAGTGTAGCATAACATGGTGAGCGGTGCGGTGTTGGCTTACCACACGCATAAGTCCTGTATCTGGCACGTCCATCAAGACGTGAGGTGTATCTCATGACTGAAGAAGAGGTTAGAATAGAATCTAGAAGGGAGATATACGACAGTCTTCCAAAACTCGTCGTGTATGTGAGTATTGCAATCTTGATTTATCTGTTTGCAATACTGGTATTTATACCGCTTGGAAACGGGCTCGATATCGCAGGAGTATCAACG